>JANXLO010000078.1 GCA_025355115.1 Chthonomonadaceae bacterium | reverse complement strand
CTGATGCGCATGCGCGCCGAGCTCGCCGAGCTCCGTGTCGAGGCGCGCCTCCGCCGGGCGTCGAGCGAATGAACCCGTGAGGCTTTACGGGAATAGGCTTGACTACGGCTGGTTTTACTGCTGCCGGACTAACGACGGGTGCGGGTAGCTTTGCGGCTTCCAGAGGAATGTCTTGCCAGGATTTTAGCACACTTTCGGGCTGACGTAGAGTGCGCGTGAACACAGCGAGCCGGGGGACGGGCTTTTCTGCCGCCTGCGGGTGCAGCAGCGCGGCCCACCCGGCGGAGGCATCGTAATAGCCTTCCGGAGTGACCGCGGCCCATTCAGGGATCGGATTTTTGTCGGAGGGCCAAGAGAGAAGCAGCAGGCGCAGGCGCCCGGTGGCAGTGTCCCAGAGGCGTACGATGCCATCCGCTCCGCCGCCCGCCGTCCATTTGTCGTCCGGGCTAATCGCGACCGCATACTCCCAGTCACTCGAGCCGTCCAGGGTACGGAGCGCGGAGTTGTTGCCCCCGTCCCAGAGGCGAATGGAGTGGTCGCCTGACGCGGAGGCGATGAATTTGTTGTCTTTACTGAACACGATGTCCGTCACTGTCGCGCTGTGCCCGCCGTGCTTGCTCGAGTTGTCGCCAGCCTCGGGGTTCCAGCGGCGCAGTTCCGTTTCGGAGCCCGCCGAGACCAGGATATTGCCTGCCGCGTTGATGGCCAGAGCCGTCACGCCCTCGTTGTGGCCCGTGAAGGCCCGGATCATATTGCCCTTATCGGTGTCGTAGCGGCGAAGATTGTGATCCATGCTCGCCGTGTAGAGCGCTTTCCCATCCGGCGAAAAGCAGACTGCCGTCACCGCATCGGAGTGGTCTTTGAACAGCTTCAGCTCCTTGCCTGCCGGCCATGACCAGAGCCGGGCCGTCTTGTCCTGGCTGCCTGTCGCGAGCCATTTGCTGTCCGCGCTCCAGGCGACGCTCATGACGACGTCTGTATGGCCTTCCAGTGTCGGACCGGTCTGAATCAGCGTCTTCGCGTCGTAGACTCGCACTTCGCCGCTGCTGCCCGGTGCCCCGCCCGCGACTGCGAATTGTGTGCCGTCAGATCGGTAGGAGAGACTTTGCACCGGGCCAGGCAGGTGAAGGATCGCACTGGTCGGCTTGCCTACAGCCAGCGTCCAGACGGTGACGGCTCGGTAGCCACCGACCGCCAGTGTCTTGCCGTCAGGGCTGAAAGCGAGTGCGGTGACAGGCGGGAGCGGCCCGACTTTGAGAGCGAGGGAGAGCGTAGGGTCCTTGGGGGTTCCCTTTTCGAGCATGTCAGCCGTGGGCTTGAGCAGCGTGGGAAACCGAATCTCCTGAAGCGCAGGGTTGGCGGGCATCGGCATAGCGGAGGGCGATGAGTTCGGCACCGCTGCATCGGCCTTCGCATCCCCGACCGGTGCACCTGCGTCCATCCATTTTTTCAAAAGCGCGATCTGCTCGGCAGGGAGAGCGGGGCCGCCTTTCGGCATCAGCTTGGAGGCGCTGGTGGTGACCAGCCGCTTATAGAGTTCACTGTCGGAACTCTTGCCGGGAACCAGAACGAGGCGCGGTGCGCCTCCGCCAATCCCTCGCTTCATCGCCGCGTAGGTGTCGAGGGCCAGGCCACCCGACAGTGCGGGAGTACCCAGAGTCTTGTCGCTGTGGCAGACCGCGCAACGCGCCTGCAGGATAGGACGGATGTCCCTGGCATACGTGAGTGTCGTTGTCTTCGCCTGCTGCGCGCCCGCTCCCGCAGTCGCCAGCAGCATCCATGCTCCCCATATAGTTGCTCGCTTCATTGCCTGCCTGTCACGCTATCAGCTCGTTGATAGGCGTTCCGTCATAGTTGATTTTGATGGGGCGCTCCTGCGGAGACATATACTCTTTTTCACCGCTGACGCCCATCGCCTGATAGATAGTCGCCGCGACATCCTCCACGCGCAGCGGGCGATCCTTCGGATACTCTCCGTTGGCGTTCGACGAGCCGACGACCATGCCGGTCTTGATGCCGCCGCCGCCCATGCAGACGCTGATCGCGCCTGGCCAGTGATCCCGGCCCCCCGAGGAGTTGATGCGTGGAGTGCGACCGAACTCGCCCATGCAGATGACCAGTGTCGAGTCCAGCATTCCTCTCTGCTTCAGATCGTTGATGAGGGCGGAATAGCCCATATCGAGCGGGGGCAAAAGATTGTTTTTGAGGGCATTGAAGTTGTCGGTGTGCGTGTCCCAGCCGCCGTTGTTTATGGAGATGCAACGGACTCCCGCCTCGACCATGCGCCGCGCCAGCAGGCAGGACTGTCCGAAGGTGTTGCGCCCGTACTCATCGCGCAGCTTGTCCGGCTCCTCCTTGAGGTTGAACGCCTTTTTGGCGGAGGGCGAGGTGACGAGGCTGAACGCCCGATGATAGAACTCGTCCATCGTCTGCGTGGCTTTGCTCGCAGTCTCTTTGTTGCGCTGCCAGTCATCCAGGGCCTGCCGCATCATGCGCCGCCGATCCAGGCGGGCGAAGTCCACGCCGTTCGGCGGAGCAACGTCCTGGACGCTGAAGTTCGGGTTGTTGGCATCCCCGCCGATGATGAAAGGATTGTAGACCGCGCCCATGTAGCCACCGCCGCCATGCATATTCGGCATCCCGCCGAACATCGCGTAGGGAGGCATGTTGTTCTGGAAGCCTTTTTCGCGCGCCACGACCGCGCCGTAGCCGGGATACTCGATGGCAGGCGCGAAGGGATAGCCGGTCAGAAGATAGTGCGTGGCGGTCTCGTGCGTTCCATCGGGAGAGGTCACTGAGCGGATGATCGAGAACTTGTCCATATGCTTCGCGAGCTTTGGAAGCTGATCGCTGAGCTGTATGCCGGAGACATTGGTCGAGATGGCCTTGAATGTGCCGCGAATGTCCTGCGGAGCGTCCGGCTTCGGGTCGAAGGTGTCGATGTGGCTCGGGCCGCCGCTCAGCCAGATAAGGATGCAGGCGACGTCCCGCTTGCCGCCGGAAGGCACCTGCTTCGAGGACGCGATGGGGCTGGTGTCGGCGTGGGCCTCGAGGAGGCCCGGCAGAGTGAGCCCGAGCGCAGACAGCCCGCCAATGCGCAGAAAATCGCGCCGGGTGACGCCGTCACAGTCCGTATGATTGCCAACCTCTATGTCGAACATAGCGCTCGTCCCCTCTTCCGTTAGTGGTTGAATAAAAACTCTTTGCTGTTGAGCAGGGTCACCATCACGTCCTCGAACACCGCTTTGCGATCTTTCGGCGCGGTGAAGACGAGCGCCGTGATGACCAGTCGGCGCTCCTCCACGCGAGGCGGGCGACCGAGCGATGATGTGTAAAGCTCCGTCAGGATGGCGTCGTTGGAGGCTTTGGCATTGATAAGCTTGGCTAGCCGCCCGTTGCCGTCCGTCACTTTCCCGTTCAGCTTGTCGCCGTTCATCAGTTTCAGCGTCTGGGATAGGTTCGCCTCGGAGGTGCGCTCGCATTCACACGCTATGAGCCGCTGCGGCCGTCCGAACGTGTCAAGAAAATCCGAGCCGACCTGCGGGTCCGGCAACTGAATCGCGCGGGTGCCGAGCGGAAGCTGGTTGAACTTCTCGCGGGTTCCGCAGGCGATATCCAGGGCGTCCAGCATACTCTCGGCAGGAAGGCGTTTTGGCAGGTAGTGCGTGAAGAACGTCTCGTCCTTGAAGTTCTGCGGCGTTCCCTCCGCGCTGCGCTGATACGTCTGGGAGGTGCAGAGCACCTTCAGCAGATGCTTCAAATCGTAGTTCGATTTGACTAGCTCGTCCGCGACGGCGTCGAGCAGTTCCGGGTTGGTCGGCGGGTTTGTGACGCGCTGATCGTCAATCGGGTTCACCAGGCCGCGCGTGAACAGGTAGCCCCAGTAGCGATTTGCGATGTTCCGGGCGAACAGTCGATTGTCCCTCGATGTCAGCCAGTCGGCAAGCGCTGTGCGGCGATCTCCACTTGCGTCGGCATCCGGGAGTTTGCCATCGCCGAGTCGGGCCAGGGTGACGCCTAGCGGGGTGGGGTGCATAACTGCGCCTGACTTAGGATGACCGACCTCTCCGCCGCTCTGTATCTTGACAATGTTCTCATTGCCGAAAATGCCGAAATCGCTGCTGCCCTTCAGCCCAATACGAGCAAAAAAGGCGGCGAACTGGTAGTAGTCCGTCTGGCTCCACTTCTCGAAGGGATGGTGATGGCAACGGGCGCACTGGAGACGTACTCCCAGAAACAGCTGGCTGGTCGTTTCGGCGAGATCCTGGGGATTGCTGGCGACGCGGAAGTAGTTGCTCGGCCCGTCGGTGAACGTGCTGCCCTGCGCGAGGATCATCTCGTGGATAAACTTGTCGATGGGCCGGTTCTGTACGAGCTGAGTGTGGATCCAGTTCGTGAAGCTCCACATCCCTTTTTCGCCAAGGTTCGTGCGGTTGCTGCGGAGCAGGTCGCCCCATTTGAGAGTCCAGAAATCGGCGTAGTCAGGGCTGGCAAGCAGCTCATCCACCAGTTTCTCACGCTTGCCTGACGAGGCGTCAGCTAAAAACGCCTTGATACGCTCCGGCGTCGGTGGGGTGCCGGTGAGATCGAAGCTGACACGACGGATAAAAGTTCGGTCGTCGCATGGGCTGGAGGGCGAGAGTCCAAGGGCGAGTTGCTTCTTTGTCACCAGAGCATCGATCAGGTTGGATCCCGTCAGTCCCGCCGTGGAGACCGTTCTGACGCCTTTCGCAGGAGGCAGGAATGGCACGATCATCGTGGAGACGGCTGCCTGGCCGCCATACCGAACCATGATCGCCGTCTGTCCTTTGCCGACAGCGGTGATGAGGCCCTCCGGAGTGCAGGAGGCGACCGCGTCGTTGAGCGTGTTGAGGCGTGTCTGCTCGGTCACGTCACGG
Organism: Chthonomonadaceae bacterium; assembly: GCA_025355115.1. Lineage (GTDB taxonomy): Bacteria > Armatimonadota > Chthonomonadetes > Chthonomonadales > Chthonomonadaceae > JANXLO01. The sequence continues at coordinate 386 of JANXLO010000078.1, read as the reverse complement.
ATGACGCCGTCGCTGTACGCAGCGCGTATGACCAGGCGCTGCCGCTCGCCCGCACGGGGCAGAATGCGCTCCGAGGGGTAGACTTCTATTCTGGTAATCTGAGGCTCTTTAGGGTCTGGGCCCGGGGTTCCGCTGAGGAGCCACCGCGTCATCACCTTATAGTCCGCCGAGCCGCGCTCAAGTCTCCGCCCGCCGCCGTGCGGAACGAGGAGCGCGGGCTTCAGCAAGAGCAGACTTCGCTCAGGCTCTGCCAGGGAGATGCGTCGCCCCTTCGCTTGCTTCACCGTATTGAGGTAGTCCATATCGGTGTCAAAGCCAGCAAGGGAGAGCTTGTAGCCGCCTTTGCCATACTGGGCCCCGTGGCAGGAGCCCTGGTTGCAGCCATA
>JANXLO010000003.1 GCA_025355115.1 Chthonomonadaceae bacterium | reverse complement strand
ATTGAGGACACAACCTGATATGAGGTCAGAGTCTTGGCCCCGCTCAAACCTGTACGGCCGGTCAAATTGGTGGACGATTTTTTCGAGGACAATGAACTGGCTATCACTTATTTCAGCCAACCGGTGCTGCAATGTTTGCAGTCTTAACGGGTCTATCATTTTGAGCAGATTCCTGAAGGCTGGGTAGCTGAGTTATCGTCGAGAGTTCGTAGAAACGCGATAGGATCGATGCCAATGGCCCGCGCAATTTCAAGGAACTCGATAACATCGAGGCGGCGCTCACCACGCTCGTATTTTGAGATATATGATTGTTGATTTGAAAGCTTCTCTGCCAGGGCAGCTTGCGTCATTCCCGCTTCCTTCCGCGCTTCGATGAGCAACCTTCGGAATTGATCGTACTTCCCACTGAATACCGATCTTGTCATAAGGAGCACCCCCGAACTGCATAGCATTATCAATAGATTTAAACCCGTTTAAGAATAAAACCCAAATTGGGTTAACGGCAACCCGGAAACATAAAAAAGCTGTATCGTAGATTCCGCCGGTGCTACGTCCTCTTTTGGAAATGAATCAGGAGGCACTTAAGACATATGCAACGGCCTCACCTTGACGGGAGAGGCCGTTATGCGTATACTATTTTCACCATGGCAGACACCAATGCGAACACCACTGCGCCTCCGGGCAAGCCTCTGCCTGCCTCCGTTCCAGAGGGGTATCGGGGCAATACGCCGCTCATGCTCCAGTATTTTGCTACACGCGAAGAGAACCCCGGCGTCATTCTGCTGATGAGGGTTGGGGATTTTTTCGAGGCGTACGGAGACGATGCGGAGACGATCGCGCGGGACCTCAACATCACCCTGACCGGGCGGGAGGACGGCGGGTTCCGAATCCCGATGGCAGGGGTGCCGCATCACGCTACGGATCGGTACATCGCTCGCCTTATAGGCAAGGGGCGGCGGATCGCGATCATGGATCAGGTGGAGGACCCGAAGTACGCGAAGGGGCTGGTCAAGCGCAAGGTCACCCGCATCGTCACGCCAGGAACTATCCTGGAGGACAGCATGCTCGATGCGCGCAGCAGCAACTACCTGCTCGCCGCCATCGTAGGTGACCCTGTAGCGGGCATCTCAGTCGTGGACATCTCCACCGGGGAGTTCCTGACTACAGAGATCGAGGGCGACCGGCGCTTCGAGAAGCTGCTGGACGAGATCGCCCGCCTTGAGCCCGCAGAGATCGTGCTGCCCGAGAACGCGGACGAAGGCTTCATCGAGGCGATTCGCAACATCAGCTCCGCCGCGCTCACCCCCTTCCTGCCGAAGCCCGACGACCGCCGCTCCCGCAGCGCGACCAGCAGAGAGCTTCTGCTCAGCCATTTCCAAACGCAGTCGCTGCGCGGGTTTGGCTGCGAGGAGTTCACCGCCGGACTCGACGCCTGTGCGCTCGTCCTCCGCTACCTGCAGGACACCCAGATAAGTGCCCTGCCCCACATTCGCGCTCTTAGCACCTACTCCGCCCGCGACTTCATGCACCTCGATGGGCCCGCTCGCCGACATCTCGAGCTCACCGCATCGCTCTCGGACGGCGGTCGGCAACGCACACTGCTCGCCGCCCTGGACGAGACGCTCACGCCGATGGGCGGGCGCCTGCTGCGCTCCTGGCTGCTGGAGCCCCTGCTCGACGTCGGGCGCATTCAGAGGCGGCACGGCGCTGTTGCTGATTTGGTTAGAGACTCGATCCGGCGCGGCGATATCTGCGACCTCTTGCGGGGCATGGGCGACATGGAGCGGCTCGTCAGTCGGGCAGCGACGGGAATGGCGAACGCCCGTGATCTCGTCGCCCTTAAGATCGCCTTGCTGCGCCTGCCTGAGATCGCCGCCGTGCTGGACGGAATCAAGTCGGAGAAGCTGAACGATTTAGGGAGTCGTCTGGGCTGCCCGCCCGAGGTGTCGCATCGGATCGCGAAGGCGCTGCTCGACGACCCCCCCGCCGGAATGCGAGAGGGAGGCATGATCCGTCGGGGATTCAGCTCCGAGCTCGACTGCCTGTTGACAGCGGCGTCCGAGGCTCGCGTCTGGATCGCCAATCTGGAGGTCTCGGAGCGTCAGCGAACCGGCATCAACTCGCTCAAGGTGGGGTACAACGCCGTCTTCGGCTACTATATCGAGGTGACGCGGGCCAATGTCGGCAAGGTGCCGGACAACTACATACGGAAGCAGACTACCTCTACGGCGGAGCGCTACATCACCCCCGATCTCAAGGAGTACGAGGCCCGAGTGCTCGGGGCGGATGAGAAAGCTGTCGAGCTTGAGTACGAGCTGTTTCAGGGCGTGCGGGAACAGGTTGCGGAGGCGGCCACGGAAATTTTGGTGGTGGCGCGGGCGGTCGCTGAGTTGGATGTGCTGTCGGGGTTCGCAGAGACTGCGCTGCGCAACCATTACGTATGCCCGACCGTCAGCGATGACGATTTGATCGAGATTGTTGGAGGGCGTCATCCGGTGATCGAGCGCTTTGGGATGCAGGGCACCTATATCCCCAACGACTGTCGCCTCGATGCCGACAGCAGGATGCATATCAT
>JANXLO010000002.1 GCA_025355115.1 Chthonomonadaceae bacterium | reverse complement strand
TGCAATCGCACATGGCCGGAGCTGCGCCATCACGACTTTTTCTTCTCCGCCGACAGCGATGCCGAGTTCCGCGACCTTTACGACCGCAAAGTTCCGCATGAAGACCCAACGTGCTACCTGGCGGTGCCGAGCCTCACCGATCCCGCAGTCGCCCCGCCTGGGTGCACCGCGCTCTATGTCCTGGTGCACTGCCCCTACCTGACGGACGCCTTCGACTGGGAGACGGAGGCGAAGCGATATCGGGACGTCATCATCGACAAGCTGGAGCGCGGCGGACTGACGGGCCTGCGGGCCAGCATTCAGGTCTCCCGCACCATCACTCCGCCCGATCTGGAGCAACTCTACTCCGTCAACAAAGGCGCGATCTACGGCGTAGTCACCCAGCGCGGCCTCAATTCCGCGTTCAAGACCGGCAATCGCAGCGACCTGATCAAAGGGCTCTACTGGGCAGGCGGAAGCGTAAACCCCGGCCCCGGCGTCCCCATGGTGCTGATGTCTGGCCAGATCGCCGCCGACTGCATACTCGAGGACATCGGCCTCGGCCCCCGCACCAGGTTCGCTCATCCGGAACTCATCGGTGTTCACTAGCATAGTTCAATATCGATACATGATCAGCAGGGACGTAAGCGCAGGCAGACGTTACATTCAGGGGGACAACGGACATAAAAAACATTAATCTCACCTGCATCATCGCCGCGGCTATGGCCTCGTTAGTCGGCGCGGCAGGAGCACAGGACACAACGATCGACAATCAGACAGTTTCTGCCGCTCAGGGCAAAAAGGAATCGAAACAGCGACAATCAACCAACGCAAAAATCGCCTATCGAACCCTTAAAACGACCAACTATACGCTCGAAGTTCCGGAGAAATGGGAAGTTGGAGAAGAGACTTCCTTCGGACAGAGGGAGATTCGCCCTGACAGGGAACGGATGGGTGCGAAAGGTACGGCAGAAAGAGGAAGTGGCGCGGACGAAAAGAGCGGTGAGAAGCGTGCCATAAAGCCGCAGGAAGCGACTTTCTCTTCAATGACAGGCCCTGGCCTCGGCAAGCAGTCCTGGGATCAGCTCTATCAGACCTCTCTCTTCTTCATTACTCGCTTCGTGCCGGAAGGAACCGGGAAGATGAAGGCGACACCCTATGTACTGGGCAAGACCAAACTTGGTTTCGCGACCTGTGCGTGGGCTATGACCGACAGTGAGGGACATCCGTTACAGCGGCACATCATCCTCAAACAGACGAACGAGAACATCCTTGCGCTCTCCGTCAAGCTGCCGCCTGGGTCTTCGAAGGCGGCAACGGAGCGGCTAGAACGGATATTCCAGCACATGGTGGACACCGCCACTGTTCGGTGATTTTTCTACCGGTCGGTACAGGGGCAGAGGATGCGCCGGAATTGCTTCCGGCGCATCTTTTTTTCTATTTGTCTGTCCGAGGGCGATTTGGTCAGGCAATGAGCTCTGGAATCAGAGTCCCGTAGACGTCTGTCAGGCGGAAGTCTCTGCCGGCATAGCGATAGGTCAGCTTCGTGTGGTCGAAGCCGAGCAGCCGCAGGATCGTCGCGTGAAGGTCATGCACGTGGACGGGCTTGCCTTCGGCGCGGAATCCGAAGTCGTCGGTCGAGCCGTAGACCTGGCCGCCCTTGACGCCTCCTCCTGCCATCCACATCGAGAAGCCGTGGTGGTTGTGATCGCGGCCGTTCTGCTTGCCGGCGTTCGAGCCGGGAGTAGGCAGCTCAACGGTCGGGGTGCGCCCGAACTCGCCGCCCCAGATGACGAGCGTGTCCTCCAGCATACCGCGCTGCTTCAGATCCTTCAGGAGCGCGCCGATAGCCTGATCCGACTCGCGGGCCAGATTGCGGTGGCCAACCTCAATGTCGTCGTGGTTGTCCCAGGGCTGACCGGCGCCGTGGTAGAGCTGAAGGAACCGGACGCCGCGCTCCAGCAGTCGCCGGGCGATGAGAACCTGCCGGGCGTAGACACCCTCGCCGTACATTTTGCGAACGCTCTCCGGCTCCTTGCTGACGTCGAAGGCGTCCGTGGCGTCCATTTGCATGCGGTAGGCAAGCTCAAAGGACTGGATGCGGGACTCGAGCTGGGAGTCGTTCTGGTGCTGATGCAGATGCTTCAGGTTCAGCTCCTGAAGCAGATCAAGCTGTGCCCGCTGTTCGCGCTGGGATACGTAGGTGTTCTTGATGTGCTCGATAATCTTTTGAATGTCGGTCTGTGAAGGGTCGATATAAGTCCCCTGGTAGACGCCAGGAAGGAAGCCCGCCTGCCAGTTCTGCGTGTCCTGGATCGGGTAGCCGTGCGGGCACATGGCGAGGAAGCCGGGCAGATTCTGGTTCTCACTGCCAAGGCCGTAGGTCACCCAGGAGCCGAGGCTCGGGCGAATCTGACGAGCGTCGCCGCAGTTCATCAGCAGAAGCGAGGGCTCGTGGTTCGGCACGTCCGCATGCATGGAGCGGATGACGGCGATGTCGTCGATGCTCTCCGCGATGTGCGGGAAAATCTCGCTGACCTCGGTGCCGGACTGGCCATGCTTCGTGAACTTGAAGGGCGAGCCGAAGCAAGTGCCGGTCTTGCGCTCGGTCGGCAGGTTGCTGAAAGGAAGGGGTTTGCCATGGTACTCGGTCAGCTTCGGCTTGGGGTCGAAGGTGTCGACGTGGGACGGCCCGCCGTTCATGAACAGAAAGATGACTCGCTTGGCCTTCGCGGGCAGGGGCGGCAACTTCGGGGTAAGTGGCGTGGCGACACTGCGGGCCGCTTTCGCGCCCTCCGCCTGCGCCTGCTCGCTCATTAGTCCCGCCATGCTGAGGGCGGCGAACCCGTTGCCCATGCGACCGAGAAGCTGACGTCGAGTCAGCAGCATATCCTGCCAGCTGTTGCGATGATGCGACATAACCTGATTTCTCCCCGGTGCGACTGAACTAAGAAGGCTTTGCAGAGTGTCGAATGCAGTGCTATTGTATCACAGGTTTGGCCACTTCTGCCTCTTGAGTTCGACAACGAAAGAGTGCTCTGGTGACGAAAAGTTTGCCTTCCTCTGTCGAATTGGGGATTGACAACCGGGGGCGAAGTTGTGCGATAATGAGGATAGTCCCCGCACTTCCGTTCGTTCCAGGAGCACTCCTCATGCGAATTTCCACTGGTTTACCATCAACAACGCGCGTTTTTTGTCGTATGTCGGGGCCACTTCGCCTCGGTCTCATGGCTCTTCTGTGTGCGATCTTTGTTCCTTCTTCTGCCCAGGCCACCGATCCTATCTCCCCGCCCGCCGAACCCGTAGAGACGTCCGTCAGCCCTGTGCAGGCACCGGAGTTGCCGAGCGAGATGCGTGGCCTCTGGGTGGTTCGAGATAGCCTGAGCTCGCCCAATGCCGTGCATCAGGTGGTCATGACGGCCGTAAAGTACCATCTCAACGCTCTGTTCGTGCAGGTGCGCGGGCGCGGCGATGCCCTCTACGCCTCGCCCTACGAGCCGCGCTCGGACGTCCTTGCCCGGCAGCCGAAGTCGTTCGATCCGCTGGAGCAGATTGTCGCCGAGGGCCATACGAACGGCCTGGAGGTTCACGCCTGGCTGAACACCTATCTCTCCTGGAGCGGCAATCGGGCTCCCGCGGCCTGGAATCATCTGTGGAATCTGCATCGGGACTGGTTCGCGGGCGACCGCTCTGGGCGCTGCACCAGCGGACTGCTCGGCTGGAGGAACCCGCCCTCCACGCGATTGGACGCGGCGC
>JANXLO010000022.1 GCA_025355115.1 Chthonomonadaceae bacterium | reverse complement strand
ACTGGTCGGTCTACATGGCAGGCAAAGGCGCGATGGTAGGGCTATCCCGCTCGCTTGCCTGCGAGCTTGGGCCGGAGAACATCACCGTCAACATGGTGGCGCCTGGCTGGATGGCAGATGAGAAAGTCGACACGAACTCGGAGGGGTCACGCAACTTCGCGCAGGGCATTCCATTACGTCGACACGGCAGCGCCGATGAGATTGGCAACGCCTGTATATTTTTCTTGAGCGACCTCGCCAGCTACGTCACTGGAGCATATCTTCCGGTCACAGGCGGGCGGATCACGCAGATGGGATAACCGGGTGCATTCTTGTCGGGTATAATATCCATAGCGCAATCTGCTCATGGTGGCTAAAATGCCATCTCTGCGCTATCAAACTGTAGACGAGACTTCCTGAATTCCAGGAAGCTTTAAAGGACGAAACGGGCCATGGATACCAGTCATCCCATCATTGATCTTCTGAAGCGTCGAATTCTCATCATCGATGGCGCGATGGGGACTCTTGTTCAGCGCTACAAGCTTTCAGAAGCAGACTATCGGGGTGAGCGCTTTAAGGCGCATTCGGTCGATCTGCTGAATAATAATGAGATTCTCAACCTCGTGCGCCCTGATGTAATCGAGGAGATCCATCTCGCTTATCTCGAGGCCGGAGCGGACATCATTGAGACCAATACGTTCGGGGCAAGTCGAATCGGACTGTCTGAATATGGATTGGCCGACTGCGCCTATGAGATCAGTCGCGAGGGGACACGCATCGCACGCCGTGCTGCGGATGCGGTTCAAGCCAAAGACCCCTCTCGCCCTCGTTTCGTCGCCGGTTCCCTCGGGCCGCTGAATCGCACGCTCTCCATCGCAACCGATGTCAACGATTCCGGCAAGCGCATGGTGACGTTCGATGACGTCATGGAGGCCTATCTCGAGCAGGTGAGGGGGATCATCGACGGAGGGGCGGATCTACTGCTCGCGGAGACCACCTTCGATACTCTCAACCTGAAAGCAGCTCTGTTTGCGATACAGAAATTTTTCGATGAAGGTGGACGGCGTGTGCCTGTCATGGCCAGTCTTTTCCTCGATATGGGCGGGCGAACCATGTCTGGGCAGACGCTTGAAGGCTTCTGGAATTCGATTTCTCATGCTCCGCTGCTGAGCGTCGGCTTGAACTGCGCCTTCGGCCCCGATCTCATGAGGCCCTATATCGAGGAGCTGTCAGCGATGGCGCCGATATTTGTCAGCGCCTATCCCAACGCGGGCCTACCAGACCCACTCTCCCCTACAGGCTTTCCTGAAACCCCTGAAACCTTGACACCCCAGTTGAAGGAGTGGGCGGAAAATGGTTGGCTGAACATTGTGGGAGGTTGCTGTGGCACGACGCCCGACCATATTCGCGCAATTGCGGAGGCAGTGAAGAACTGCGCCCCGCGCGCGATTCCCGAAATCCCGCCACTGACTCGACTGAGCGGCCTGGAGCCATTGACGATACGCCCCGAGACGAATTTCATCAACATTGGAGAGCGCACGAACGTTACCGGCTCGCCCAAGTTCTCGAAACTGATCCTCGCCGGGGACTATGAAGCGGCGTTGACTGTGGCCCGTCAACAAGTCGAAAGCGGCGCAAACATCATCGACATCAACATGGATGAGGGGATGCTGGATGGCGCCAAGGCCATGCATACTTTTCTCAACCTGGTCGGACCCGACGACTCCATTTCCCGTGTGCCCATTATGATCGACAGCTCCAAATGGGAGGTGATCGAAGCGGGCTTGAAATGCATTCAGGGCAAGGGAATTGTGAACTCCATCTCGCTTAAAGAGGGCGAAACAAAGTTCCGCGAGCAGGCGCGACTTGTGCGCCGCTACGGGGCGGCGGTAGTCGTCATGGCGTTCGACGAGCAGGGACAGGCTGATGGATTTGAGCGGAAGACGGCCATCTGTGAGCGGGCCTATCGCATCCTCACCGAGGAGGTGGGCTTTCCGCCGCAGGACATCATCTTCGATCCGAACATTCTCACGGTGGCCACCGGAATCGATGAGCATAACGGCTACGCGGTCGCCTTCATTGAGGCGACGCGCTGGATCAAGCAGAATCTCCCTGGATGCAAGGTGAGCGGCGGCGTCAGCAACATCTCGTTCTCCTTCCGAGGCAACAATGTGGTTCGGGAAGCGATGCACTCCGTCTTTCTCTACCACGCAATTCAGGCTGGCCTCGATATGGGCATCGTGAATGCAGGGCAGCTCGCTGTCTACGAGGAGATCCCAAAAGAGCTGCTTGGGCTAGTTGAGGATGTACTGCTGAACCTTCGCCCTGACGCAACCGAGCGACTTCTTGCCTTCGCGGAAACGGTGAAAGGCGAGAAGGGGAAAGTGCAAGTAAAGGACGATGCGTGGCGTCAGGAGTCTGTCCAGTCAAGACTTTCCCATGCGCTCATCAAGGGTATTACCGACTTCATCGAGGCGGATGTTGAAGAGGCACGGCTTCAGTACGATAAGCCGTTGAGCGTCATCGAAGGGCCGCTGATGGCCGGCATGAACATAGTGGGAGACCTGTTTGGGGCAGGCAAAATGTTTCTGCCACAGGTGGTGAAATCCGCGCGCGTTATGAAGCGGGCTGTCGCCGTTCTCATGCCCTATATGGAGGCCGAAAAAGAGGCTGTCCGCGCGGCAGGCGGCGAGACGACAGCACAGGGCAAGATATTGATGGCGACTGTCAAGGGCGACGTTCACGACATCGGCAAGAATATCGTCGGCGTTGTGTTGGCCTGCAATAATTTCGAAGTCATCGATATGGGCGTGATGGTCGCTTGCGACAAAATCCTCAAGAAAGCGCAGGAGGTCGGTGCGGACATCATTGGCCTGAGCGGGCTGATTACGCCCTCGCTCGATGAGATGATATACGTCGCGAAGGAGATGGAGCGTCATGGATTTACCATGCCGCTGCTGATAGGCGGTGCGACGACGAGCAGACCGCACACTGCGATCAAAATCGCTCAACACTACAGGCAGCCCGTTGTTCATGTTCTGGACGCCTCTAGAGCAGTCGGCGTGGTCAGCAAGCTCCTTGGACCAGACACCAAGCCTGCCTATGTCGAGCATAACCGTTGCGAACAAGAGGAGCTGCGTGAGGAGTATGCGAACCGCACCAAGGAACGGGCCATGCTGACGCTCGCCGAGGCGCGCGTCCGCAGGACTCCAATCGAGTGGAGAGCAGAGGATATCGCGAAGCCTGAGTTTATAGGCGTGCGGGAATTGAAGAACTTCCCTCTCGCTGACCTGCTTCCCTACATCGACTGGACGCCCTTCTTTCATACCTGGGAACTGACGGGACGGTATCCCGCAATCTTTGACGACGAGATCGTTGGCGTCGAGGCTCGTAAAGTGTTCGAGGATGCACAGGATCTCTTGAAGAAGATCGTGGCTGAGGAGAGTCTGACCGCCAACGGTGTCTATGGCTTCTTCCCGGCCAACAGTGTCGGAGACGACATCGAACTGTATACGGATCAGACACGAACCAATGTGCTGATGACGCTTCACACCCTGCGCCAGCAGATGGATAAGGGGCCTGAGACTATCAACTACGCCATAGCGGATTTCGTCGCCCCCAAATCGACCGGACTGCCGGACTATATAGGCGGTTTCGCGGTGACGTCCGGGCATGGCATGGACGTTCTGGTCATGAAGCATCAGGCAGAACTCGATGACTACACTGCGATCATGGCCGAAGCGTTGGCCGATAGGCTTGCTGAAGCTTTCGCGGAAAAGCTGCACAAGCTGGCCCGCGATGCGTGGAGCTATGGGCGCGAAGAAGCGCTTACGACGGAGGACTACATTCGGGAGAAATACAGGGGCATCCGACCTGCGCCCGGCTATCCTGCCTGTCCGGATCATACGGAGAAGGCTCTGCTCTGGGAGTTGCTAGGCGTGAAGGAGAGGGCCGACATCCACCTTACGGAGAGCTATGCAATGTTCCCTGCAAGCTCGGTAAGCGGCTTCTACTTCGCCCATCCGTCTGCTCGCTACTTCCCCGTCGGCAAGATCAACAAGGATCAAGTCACGGAGTATGCCTCTCGCAAAGGAATGGAGATCGAAGAAGCCGAGCGATGGCTCTCCCCGAATCTGAACTATAACCCGTAGAGATTCTCTGCGGTAATCCCAGGGGTGAAAAGCTTCATTCCCTTCCTATAGCCCCCTGTCCAACGGCTGCACTGACCGCTGCCTCCGGTTGTTATGCGTCCTTGTATCTTTGGGGCTCGTACTGCACTATCTCGCCTACGAGTGCGGCGCCGTGGCTGCGAAGGCGAACAACGAGGTCGTCGACGTCGCCGTCAGCGA
>JANXLO010000005.1 GCA_025355115.1 Chthonomonadaceae bacterium | reverse complement strand
GCCTGCCTGGAGCGACACATCTTGTCGCTTGTCTGAAACGAACTCTATTTGAAAACTGCACTATTCAGTTGACTAAAAACGCAAAAAACGCCCTTATCCAGGTGCGTTATCTAAAAACTCAGCCTACGAGGGGTAGGAGTTAAGCATTCTAGAGCACGGGGATAAAGACGCCATGTCTCTCTGGCTTCGGCGATCATGGCCGATGCACAGGCGAATATTCAGTTTGTAGCTGGCCCAATTGGTAATTCAATCTGCCTGCAATATAATAGACGTATACAGTCCGCAAAAGGTTCCCGCATTTTCGCCAAATGTGAAAAACTTTTTTCAGAGCTTCCAGAACCCTGTTCAGACTCCACTGTGCGCTACAAAAGAAAAGGCTCCTCGCCAGTGAGCGGAGGAGCCTTTCGGTCATACGGATGCGGGAACCTCTATTTGAATGGCCAGTAGTGCGTGTAGAAGTTGCCTGCGGGGTCGGAGGTCACATCGAACAGGCTCTGCGGCTTGAAGGCCTTGGAGTGCCCGTCGACATAAGCGATATTGATGATTCCCTTGGGCCACGCCGGGGTCTTCGATTTGTCCGCTGCCTCCTTGGCATGACGGGGGCGGGGATAGGCGGGGAAGCCGCCGCAGCCGCCTGAATCCCAGAACTGATTTTCTTCGATCAGAACCTCCTCGGCGGGACGAGCCAACTGCGCATTCGCGAGCGACGGCGTCACGAAGCCAGGAATGAAGCAGGCACCTGCGCTCTGCACATCCGCGAAGCCGCCCAGACCCTGCCATAGTGGCGCCGGGTTATAGGTGACATATGGGGTCGGGCCGAAGTAAGCATAGTTCTTCACGTTGTTCGTCCCCTGCAGCACTTGCTGTGTGGGGGGGAGCCCATAGCTGGCTACTGGCCCGCCGATCGTGACCCAAGTCGACTGTGCCGTCTCGGAGCCCGCTTTACCGGAGTGAGTTGGGTCGGCATCCGGCTTGCCGTCTGTGGAAGTGTCGTAGGCACCGTTCGGACAGACAAACATCTGCAGATTTTTGGAGTAGGGCTGGACCGCCTTGACCCAGCTCATATCGTAGTTATACGTCTCGCCCAGCACCTCCTGGGTGGTGAGCGGGAAAGTCTCGTCGTAGTCCTGCTGGTACATTATTACTGCGAGCGATGCCTGCTTCATATTGGAAAGGCAAGCGGTCTGGCGGGCTTTGTCGCGAGCCTGTGCGAAGACCGGGAAGAGAATTGCCGCCAGAATCGCGATAATCGCGATAACGACGAGAAGTTCAATCAGCGTAAAACCCTTGTGCACTTTTCGAGGCCGCGGCCTGCGATTGGACATCGAATCCATCATTTGAAACCTCCTGGGAACCATAAAACGTCTAGCTGTTTCTGAGCGATGCTCACACCAGCGAATGCGAACTACCCTTCCTTGAGCGTGCGATGGAATGGGCTGGCCAAATCACGACCATAGTGGAAAATCAATCAGCCGCAGAACTCTGTGGCTCTGATACTAGATGATGCAGTAGTATGGAGAGGAAAGTCAATGAAATTGACTATGACATTCTTCACACTTGCCTGACAACTGCTTATCGTGACCGGTCGTTGGCGATATATGCTTTGGAGAGCAGTCAAATCTTGCTGTGGCCTGTGAGTTGTTTGCAGGCAAGCGAAATCTGAACATCCCCCACTCTTATGACGTCCTAGCAGGCAAAAATGTTCGAGAAATTACTAGTTCATTATATACATTGCTGCATTTCAAATTTTGTTATGGTGCCAGCAAGTGGCCTACTGCCTCCCGCACGAGCGCTTCTGCCTCGGGCGAGAAGATCGGTGTGCCGTAGTAGATGGGCGCGCTTTCGATCTCGTAGCCTCCACGCACGTACTCATCCGCGGTGGGCAGATAGTTCCAGCAGCCGTTGGTATGGCCCAGAACGAGCAGTGGAAAAGAGGTCAGCGCAGCGAAATCTAGCTGGTAACGCACGAACATCTCAGCGGGAAAGCCCAGTATTCTGACCCCTCCCAGGTTGAGGCACTGAACGCTGAATGGCTGGCAGTCCGATCTGCCCGAGCGCAGTGAGCGGGCATGGCATTCGCAAGCCCAATCCAACCGAGCCTGCATGTCAAGAAGCTCGCCCTCGCTGGCTCCGCCGGTGCGCCCTGCTTCGAGCCTCTTCCGCGCTTCGGAAACTAGCCGCTCGCACTCTGCGGCAGCGGGGGGCGGCAGGAGGGGAAGATCGATGGAGATCTCAACTGCAGCAAGCGGGCCACCAAGTCGTCCGTGCGCGTTCCACCGCGCCGTGTGCGCCGCCTCTGCGATCTGAGCGCCATTATGCACGACCGCCGATTGATCGCCGCGGCGCAGCGGGTCGATGTCGCCGCAGCACCCCTGGAAATAAAGCGGCAGGCAGCCCGCTGTGACGCCCGCCTCCTCTGCCTCCCGGAAGAACTTCGCTTTCAGAGCCGCGACGGCTGCCCCCGGCCAGTCCGCGGAGAATCGCATCTCCTCCCTGGGCAAAGTGACCGGATGACAGGCATGGGAAAAGAGCATCGCGAACATCCGTCCGTCCGCCCCGTTGACGCACACAGCCTGCACAGTCTGCGCGACTGGGCCAGCGTAGTTTCTCCCGAAGACGGCCCGGCCATCCGAATTCTGAGCCCGTCGATTGATTCCAATCTGCGCCGAAGACTCGCCGTAAGTCAGGTGCGCTGGCCGCATATCGGCAGCCGCCTGCCGCGCGACGCCGATCAGTTTGCGGGTCAGCACATTGTTGTACGGCGAATCGATCTCCCCCATGGCGCGCAATGAGCCTAGGTGCGGCCCGTTGTGGGTGTGGGTGGCATGGAGCAACACCGCATGGGGCGCCGTCCCTATCGCCTCCGCGACCCCAGCTCGCACCTCAGCCGCCATTTCGGGCAGGAAGCCAAGGACGTCGGCGGTCAGCAGAGCTATCCGCATGTTTCCGTCGTCCAGCACCAGGGCGCGGGAACAGAGCTCGTCCAGGGTGCCTGTTGCCCCGGAGGAGCGCCCGGCATAGCCGCCCAGCCTGACGCCGGGCGGCGGTGTGATGTTGGTCTCTGCGACCCCAGCGTAGAGAGGCACGTGGTTTTCCTTAGCGGGAGGTGAGAGAGGGAACGGTGATTTGGCCGATTTTGTTGCTGTACTGCTCTGTGAAATAGACCCCGCCATCGCTTGTCACCGTGATGTCCTCCGGGCCGGAGTTGGGGGAGGGAATGAGAAAGTCGACGATGGTGCTGCTTCCGGCGGGCAACACGCCGATCTTGCCGGGGCCGAACTCGGTGAACCAGACATTATCGCGCGCATCGATGGCGATGCCTGATGGCTGGCCGCTCAGATTGGGGATCGTGAACTCTCGCCAGACGGAGGTCTTCGGGTCGAGCATGGCG
>JANXLO010000767.1 GCA_025355115.1 Chthonomonadaceae bacterium | reverse complement strand
GCCTGCCTTGAAGACGGCAGGAGAGCCGGGGGCAAACACGCCGGGAGCTGTGTTGCGTGGGCAGAAGGAAGGGCTGGCGTTTTGCGTCGGCCCGAGCCGGATATTAAAGCTTCGTCCTGCGCTAAAGGTGATCAAGCAGGGCAGGTCTGGAAAAAAACTTCCAGCTGATTCTTCCGCTGTGCTGACTGATCTTCAGGCGGAGAAAGGGATTTTCGCGGAGCTTCTGCCTCCGCCAGGAACTGCTGTACGGGTGATTTCAGAGTTGTCACGCGAAGCAAAATTTCCTGAAGGCTACTCGCCGGATCTCGAGGACATCTTCGTGTTTCATGTTCGTCTGAAGCTCCCCGAAACTGCTGATCTTCCGACGGAAGTTCAGAGAACCGAGCGGCTAAGAGAAGACGTGCGCCGCCTCGCGACTGCTCTCCAGCAGGAGTATGCGTCTGCTGCTCCGGCCCGCGCACGTGCGGCCGGGCTGAAGATCGTCGACGGGACTCTGACGCTGCGGGCGCAGGTGCCGGAAGGCGAGCCGGATCCTATCCGTGCCGTCGAGTACTTCATCGACGGAGTGATGGTCGCAGCGAAGGACACTCCGCCATATATCTACCGCTGGAATACGAAGAATTCAGAAGAGGGCGAGCATGTGATCGAGATTCGCGCGATGAACCGCAGCGTCCAGCCCATCACCCGCGTGCGATCACTGGTTGTGGTGCAAAACAATCCGCCCGTAGCTCCGCCTCAGCCTCATCCGCCGTAAGCTGCGGCGTTCTCGCGCACAAGTGTGCGGCGGTAACGGACGAGCCGCAGAACTTCGGCGCGGTCAGGCGGTGCGGGAAGCGTCGTCATGTCCGCGAGAATGCGGGCGTTGGATCGTCCGTAGCCCATTGGCAACGAGAGCATCCCGGCTGCGGCCAGCGCCTCCTGAAAATTGGCCAGAGCCGTGCGCAGACGTGGGAGGCGCAGAGGTTTGACAAGGGGCAGATAGGCCCGTGTCCAGGTCTCCACCTCGCCAAGCCACCAGCCGTCTCCAATTCGTCGATGCACGAAGCGGTAGTAGATGGCAGCCTGCCAGACAGCCGGGTCGCAGGAGATCGCCTCCGCCCCATTCACCGTCAGCCCAAAAAACTCCGGCAGCGTCTCCGGCGTCACTCGAAACCGTTGCGTCATCCACTGCCACAGCCAGAAGTCGGAGGAGGGCTGCGAGCGAGGAGCCCCTGAGCCGTGCTGACTAGACGACGTGACGCTTGTTGGTTCCTCCGGGTGAGAATGCTCCTGCCAGTTAAGGAGGGCGAAGGGGAAGGCAAGCTCCAGAAGCGGGCGGGACACGAATCGGCCCTGCGGTCGGTGCGCCTGCGCGTCCTCCGAGGGCCGGAACCGGGTAAGTGTGCCCACCGCTGACCTCTCTCCCGCCGCATCGAGGAACATAAGCGGAGCCCCGTCCCAGAACAGTGTCCTCTCCAGCTCTCCCGTTCGGAGCACTGCCTGTCCATCTTCAGCTTTGTCGCTGCTCTCCCTCTCCATAGTCCCCACTGCTAGTCTAGAGCCACCGAGCATCCACATGTCACATAATCCCGCTCCACGATACTGCTCATGACGCCTGCGCCACTCCCTCGCGCTGAGATTCGCACACTGATATTCCAGCGCAATTCTGCTGTGATCGGGAAGGATCGCGAGGACATCGGCGCGCTGAGCGGTTTCAGGCAGATAGGCTTCCAACTGAATGTCAGCATCGGGCAGCCGCTCCCTCAGCCAGCGAGCGATAAGGAGCTTCCCGGCTCGATGCTCCTCCGTTTCCGGCTCGGAGGCAGGCAGGGTGCAGACTGCTCCGGGCAGATGCGCGAAGTGGTGTGCTCGCACGATCCCCGCATGAAGAATGACTGTCGCGCCGCATCCAGGACATGTGAGTTCACGAGAGTCGGAGAGCCGACGCAGTAGTTCAGCCGCGTCGAAGCCAATAGTCAGGCGCTTCGCCCCGCTGCAAGCCACAAGCAGATTTTGCGCTGAATTCGATCTCATGTCATTCTCATTCGGCTAGCGTGACGATGTCAAGGGAATAGCTATTCAAGGCGTTGGTTTATGATTGGGGATAGGTTCTGCGTGGAGAAGCTCCATTGCGGCGCCGACTGCTTCATCATCTGAGACGCTGTCGATGCAGACCGTCTCCTTTCGCAGGCAAAAGGTGGCTCCTGTCAGGCATGAGGGGCATGTCGTGTGCGGCCCGATGGAACGGACGGCGGTTTTCCATGGCTGCCAGCGTATTCTCTGCTCCCAGTGCTCGATGAAAGGAAAGATAGTCAGGCACGGCGCGCCCATGGATCCTGCAAGATGTGAGGTTCCGGTATCGATACTGATATGAAGCGCACACCGCTTCAGCACGGCGGCCAGAACAGGGATGGAGGTTTTGCCCGCCAGATCGACCGTATTGGGCGGCAAAGCGCTCGCAA
>JANXLO010000760.1 GCA_025355115.1 Chthonomonadaceae bacterium | reverse complement strand
GCCTGCGAAAGCGTCAGAATGCCCGGCAGAACCAAAGTAGTGTAGACGAGCGGGAACGAGGTCTCCAGTCCGAGAATTCCGAAAGGCGCATATTCGAACTCCACTTCCTTTTCATACTCCGCATGGGGAGCGTGATCCGTCACAATGGCGTCGATGGTGCCGTCAGCTAGCCCCCGCTTAATCGCATCGCAGTCCTCCTGCGTTCGGAGCGGTGGGTTCATCTTGGCGTCGGTGCGAAACCCTCGAACCGCTTCATCGGTCAGCGCCCAGTGGTGCGCGCAGGCCTCGCCGGTCACCGGTATGCCCTCAGCCTTGGCCCAGCGCAGCAGATCGACGGTCACGGCCGTGGAGATGTGCAGTAGGTGCAGACGGCAGCCGGTCAGCCTGCTGAGCAGGATATTGCGCGCCACTGCTATGTCCTCTGCGACGCGTGGAATTCCCGGCAACCCCAGCATCGTGGCGGTGTAGCCCTCGTTCATGGCCCCTTTCTCGGTGAGTCTTTTGTCTTCGTTATGGGTCATCAGCGGCAAACCCAACATTCGGCAGTACTCCATGACATGCCGGACGGTATCGGCATTCTGAAGCGGAAATGCGTCGTCGGATATGGCGACTGCGCCTGCCGCCTTTAGCTCCGCCATTTCGGTGAGTTGATCGCCCTCCATCGCCCTTGTTGCCGCGCCAATCGGGTGAACTCTAGCGGATCCAACCTGCTCGGCCCGCTCCAGTATCTGCCGGACGACCGCTGCGGTATCGATAGCGGGGTTGGTGTTGGGCATGCAACAGACTCTTGTGAAGCCCCCCGCAGCAGCGGCACGCGTGCCGCTCTCGATGTCCTCTTTATACTCAAATCCAGGCTCACGTAGATGCACATGAATGTCGATGAGACCCGGTGTAACCACTTTTCCGCTCACGTCGATCACTGTGGCGTCCACCGCGGCATCACCAGGCGCGAGTATAGCTACGACCCTCCCGTCTTCGATGAGCACACTCGCTTCTCGGTCAATCCGCTGCGATGGGTCGACCACCCGTCCTCCGGTCAAAATCGTTCTCACTCGCATCTCCTAATTCAGTTCCAGGGCCGCAGTACTTCGAGGAGGCTTGGTGCGGGCTGCGCCCACAGCCACTCCGTCTTCAGCCAAAAACCCTTGATCGCCGTGCTGCGGTAGATGCCCGCCACGACCGCATTCACAGGCTGAAACTGCCCGTTGTCGTCACGGACGTAGAAATCCGCCATCTGCGTTTTCAGGTCGATCAGCTAGTACTCCTTGACGCCGCCGCTGTCGTACTCGGCGAACTTCACTTCACGATCTATGCGGCGAGTCTTCGTACTGAGTATCTCGCCGACGAGGTCGGCTGGGCCATCCAGATACTCTTGCCGTATCCTGGCGCGATTGGCCTTCGCCACAAACATCACGTCCGGTGAGCGTCCAGGAAAGCCGTGTCCGATTTTCATATTGTATGGCTCGCCGCTAACTGTCCCCAAGTCTTTGAGGAGCACGTATTCGCGAAGCAAAGTCAGAAGAAAAAGACGGACATCTTCATGTCCCCAGGTCACTGGACTCTTTGGGATCACCTTGCCATTCACCCACTCAAGATGTTCGCCGTCGCTGTACTTTCGGAGAAACTCGTCATAGGAAATTTTTGTTTCTCCTTGACGGATAGATTTCTGTTCAGTGCCGAAATGTGTCATGCTGAAAGTCTCCCTTCAGAGCTCATGCGCAGACGCGCCTTGGGCGCTCATCAGCAGATAGAGGACAGCCATTCGGACGGCCACTCCGTTGCTGACCTGTGTCTCGATGGCGCTGCGGATGCCGCCTTTGCCATCCGCCACGTCTGCGGATATCTCCACTCCCCGGTTCATCGGGCCGGGATGAAGCACAAGCACATCGGGCTTCGCCGCCTTCAGGGAACCCGCGGTCACTCCGAAGAGCCGGGAGTATTCGCGCAGCGAAGGCAGCAAGCCCTTCTCCATTCTTTCCGTTTGAAGTCGCAGCACATTCACGACATCGGCTCCGTCCAGACCAGCCCGAAGATCGTCGAAGATCTGGACTGGCAACTGTTCGGCATCGTGAGGGAGCAGAGTGCGCGGCCCGATCAGGCGCACTGTTGCGCCGAGTTTCGTCAGGCCCCATATGTTAGAGCGCGCCACCCGGCTGTGCATGATGTCGCCTACTATCGCGACCGTGAGCCCCTCGATCTCATTTTTCTCCTGCCGTATCGTGAGCATATCGAGCAGTCCCTGCGTAGGATGCTCGTGGCGACCGTCACCGGCATTGACGATGGGAATTCCCAGATGTTCCGCCGCAAACTGTGCCGCGCCTGATGCTGGATGCCTGATGATGATGCAATCCGCCTTCAGCGCCTGGAGAGTGAGCATCGTGTCCTTGAGACTCTCCCCTTTCGCCACTGAGGACTGCGCGACCGCTATGTTGATCGCCTCAGCGCTCATGATTTTCGCAGCCATCTCGAAGGATGTGCGGGTGCGGGTGGAGTTTTCGTAGAAGCAGGTGATCATCGCGCGGCCACGGAGCGTAGGCACCTTTTTGACGGGACGTGACAGTATCTCGCGGAAGGCAGTCGCGGTGTCGAGCAGATAGCGCATGTCCGCTTCCGACGTCTCCCGCAGTGTGAGAAGGTGTTTCATCTTCGAGCGTCTCTCCCGAGCGAATCGATCAAAATGAGCCACAGCGTTTGCGGATCAGCGCCCGGTCTTCGCCGTCCACCTCGCGCAGACATACCTGAACGAACTCCTGGCGGGCAGTCGGAACATTTTTTCCCACGAAATCGGGGCGTATCGGCAGCTCGCGGTGACCTCTGTCGAGCAGCACAGCAAGCTGAATGGAGGCGGGACGTCCAAGATCGAGCAGTGCTGAGAGCGCGGCGCGCACCGTTCGTCCCGTGAACAACACCTCATCCACCAGGACAATTCGTTTTCCTGTCACATCGAAGGGTATTGACGTCGGCGCGGGGGCGGAGCGGCCGGTGGGATGGCTCGCGTAGTCGTCTCGATAGAGGCCTATATCCAGCCGGCCGACCGGAACTTCGACGCCCTCAATCTGAAGTAAAAGGGCCGCAAGCCTGTCCGCCAATGGAACGCCCCTAGTAAGGATCCCTACTAGCGCGAGGTCAGCCGCGCCATGGTTCTTCTCCACGATCTCGTGCCCGATGCGAGTGACGGCACGACGAATGTCGTCGGCGTCCATGATCTGAACGCTCTCCTCGCCCTCTTGCTGCAGTGCGGTGCCGCTCGGAATCGCCATCATCTCCGCCTTTAAGTGCCGATAACACGAAACGCCTTCCCCGAATGGCCCCGAAGGCCGACCGGCAAAGGCGTCAATAAGGCGCGGCAGGCAGACGCGAAAACCCAAAGCCGTCACCGACTTCGATCCGCACCACGACCGCGCTATTGCCCGCCCCTTGCAGGTCTCACAGGACCCAATTAAAAGGACGCTCGAACTGATTGAATGCATTCTAGCACGAAGCGCGGGGCCGTGTCAACCGCCCTATTTAGCAAATGCGTGCCAGATGCCGTTGCCGTCGGGGGATGCCTCGGAATCGAACTTGACTCTCTCCAGACTGCCCGGTGGATTCGGCTGGAAAATTCGAACGTGGTCGAATCCGAATTGATCGGCGTTCGGCTGCACGGCATGAGCGACCAGATAGAGAACCAGTTGAGGATCGTACCGCGATGTGGTGAGGTCGAGGGTCGCCGAGTCGCCAGAGCTCGGCCGCTCATCCTCGAGGACATCCCCGAATTTCTCCCTGAGCCACCTATAGTAGGGCCTCCGGCGGGTTTCGATGCTCTGAGCTTCATGCTGCTGCGTGCTCTTAGGCGGTGCAATCGGGGCGTCAGGCAGCACGGGAACGGAGGCAGTTGCAGTCTCGTGCCGAGCGGAGGAGGGGGGCAGCGAGGCAGATGGTTCAGCGACCGGGATAGGCGGCAGAAGCCGGGGGGCTGCCGCTCGATAGAGAAGCAGACCAGAGACAAGCGCGATGATCAGCAGCACCAGAGACTGCGCGATACGCTTCATCAGAAGAGACCTTCGGAAGCTGCCTTGCGCTTCCCACGGCATCAGCGGGACAGGCCGTCAATCCCCACTGACATACGGGCCGATCAGGTTGAGCCCGCAGGATATCATCTCAAACTCAGAAGGAGTCGTCCCGACGATCTCACCGTCGACGAGGACGGGGAGAGGATGCTCGCTCTCTACTTTGACGTATCTCGAGCGGAGCATTCTGACGGATGGGTGCGTAATATGAGTGCCCTTATAGACGCGGGGGAAAGCACGGATGAACTCCAGCTTGCCGACCTCTTCCAGCAGGCAGATATCGTAGAGGCCGTCTGTCAGCATCGCATCCGGTGCGATGCGCATGCCGCCGCCGTAGTAGCGGGCATTCGCGATACTGCAGAGCATCGCCTTCGTCTCGATCACTTCGTTGTCCAGCGTGAGCCGGATCTGCGTGGCGCGGTAGGTGAGCAGGGTCTGAAGCGCCGCCGCGACATAGGCGTAGGTCCCGCGCAGCCATCGGAATCCGCGATTGACCCGCTGTGCCACCACTGCA
>JANXLO010000733.1 GCA_025355115.1 Chthonomonadaceae bacterium | reverse complement strand
CGGTCTGCGCGGTCACTTTGTGCCGACGCGATGTCGCCAGTCGATGACATTGTATCTGATCCCAGTCGCATTATATCTGGCTGTGGCGCGAAGGATTATTCCGCCTGCGTCCATTCCTGACCCGCTCTGGAGCTATAGTCTGCATGCGGAGATAATCGGCAGGACGCTGTCCTATTACACCCGCATTTTTCTGCTCCCAACTGTTGGGGCTCTGCATCAATCCACCTTGGGGGCGTGGGACACTCCTCAGCCCTTCATCGCAGCGTTGGGGTATCTTGCTGCCGGGGTCTGGCTGACGGTGCTAGTTAAACTCTGGCGTGACAAACCGCTGCGCTTGCTGACGGTATGGACGTCGCTTGCCATTTTCTCTTGCCTCAATCTTATCCCCATACCTTCCCAATTGGCGTCATGTTATAGGGCAGTCATACCGCTTGTCGGGGTGGCTGGCCTGGCGGGCTGCCTTTTAGATGCGCTCATTGCTATAGCTGAAGCGAGGCGTACCTGGAGTCCACTATTTGCTGCCCGATCGCTCATCGCGGCAATATGCGGCGTCTTCGTCTGGCAAACTCTGGCGGATGTAGGCAGCTGGGAGACCGATGTAACACTGATGCATGCTGAAATAGCTGGTGATCCGAACTTCGTGCCCGCCTATGGAGGGCTAGGTTTTCAGTTCGAAGGCCATGGAGATTGGAAGTCGGCGACCAGTTGCTTCGACATTCTGCTTGGCAGAATTCTGCCTATGGTGCAGCCAGGTCAATCGTTCGTCCAGGCGGTCGACAGCGCAGCTACTCAACGGAATTTGTGGAGCCAGTCCGGGCTGCGGTACCGACCGCACAGCTATGCCGGCTTTATACTGGCTCATAGAGCCTGGACGCGGCAGAAGATGGGCCTTTATGATTCGGCAGCCGATGACTACCGGCTCGCCCGTCTCCTCAATCCTAGAGATCGAAATCTGAAGGAGGGACTGCGTGTCTGCTATCTCGCAAACGGGAGAATAGCTGAGGCGCACGCTCTGGATGATCCGGCTACGCAACCGATGCCAGCCGGCCGACGTATGCCGGCGTCGGGCGGCCGCTGAGTTCGGCTGCGCGGCAAGTACTGCCGGTTGACCCATGTTACGTGAGAGGCAATATGACGGAGAGAGTTGAACAGCCGGTGATAGAGACTATGCAGGCTTCCGATATGGAGGCCGTCCTCCGCATTGACCGGCTCAGTTTCCCCTTGCCCTGGATGCCGGAGGCTTTTCTGACGGAGCTGAAAAATCGCTCCGCCCGCTATTTCGTCGCTCGCATCGCTGGTGAGATCGTAGGGTTCGGCGGCGTTTGGGTGATTCTAGAGGCGCACATCACGACCCTGGCGGTCGATCCGCTTTTTCGTGGCCGTAAAATCGGAGAACAGTTGCTGATTGCTTTGCTGGAAGAAGGGCTTCGGCGCCGGGCTCGGCGCGCGACCCTTGAGGTTCGCAGATCGAACCACACTGCGCAGCAACTGTACCGAAAGTACGGCTTCCACGAGGCAATGATCCGGCGAAACTACTACATGGACAATCAGGAAGATGCCCTTGTAATGTGGGCGGACAATATCCAGACTCCTCTTTACAGAGCTCTTCTCCATCAACTGAGAGATAGTCTCAATTCCGACGATGGCTAAAAATGCCAATTCAGCAGGCCATCTATATTTCTGCATTCTGCAATCTCTAGAGAAATAATATGCGCTGGACGCACAATCAATTGACATGACCCCCTTAACTCCGCTATAATGAACCGCGAACGACAGTATGCTTATTAAGATGTACTGCGCCGCAAGCGCTACTACCGACAGCGCGCCTGCAGTAGACAATGAAAGAGCAAGAACCATCTTGGCAGATGGGCTGAAGGAGACTGAGCATGGTCAAAAAAGGTTTTACACTTATCGAACTACTTGTCGTGATTGCGATAATCGCGATCCTCGCAGCAATCCTCTTCCCAGTTTTCGCGCAGGCGAGGGAGAAGGCACGGGCGATATCGTGTCTTTCAAACATGAAGCAAATCGGACTCGGTCAGATTATGTACACCCAGGACTACGACGAGAGATTCCCGTGCGGAGTGCTCCCGACGTCAGGACCAGGCTTCAGTGGCATAGGCTGGGCTGGGCAGACGTACCCCTATGTCAAGAACTCGCAGCTTTTCAAATGCCCGAACGACCCCAACCAGGCTACTCAAGTCAATGGCGTCACCGTGGTACCGGTCTCCTATGCAATCAATTATCGTCCGCTTTTCTACCCAATGGCCTCGTTGCAGAGTCCCGCCTCGACCATCCTAGTGACGGAAGCCTACGGTGCCCTCACCGATGTCACCGACCCGCTCGAAACGAATACGGTGCGACGTTCTGCCTGTGACCTTAGCGATAACCTCGTCTGGACTGTGCCGCCGATGCGCACTTTCGCCTGCTGCCAATTTCCCGCAGGCGGGAACCTCTACTACGCCACCGGCGCGATGTCCGCCTCACAGCCATGGCCGTATGGTGGGACTCATTTCGATGCGCGTGTCAAAGCCCTTCATTCGAACGGATCCAACTATACCTACACCGACGGACACTCGGCATTTGCGCAACCGACACGCGTGGCAAATCGCTTCATCAATCAGGACGGCACCTCTCCTGTTGCACCAGGCAAGTTCGGTTCGTTCAAAGCCTATTACAACCCCGACGTCGACGGCTGATAAGGAGACCTCGAATCTTATGAAGCTAACCGTAACCCTGCTTCTCCTGCTGATGCTTGTGTTACCCGGATGCGGCAACAAGCTTCCGGACAGTCCAGCGCCGGAAGATCAGACCAAGCAAAAGGAAGCCGAGAAAAACATGCAAAAGGCGTTGGAAAACGATCCGACGCTCACTCGACGGGGCGGGCCATCGCCGAGCGGCGGAACAATGTCTCCTAACTCCATGCCGGGCGGAGGCAACATGTCACCAAACTCCATGCCAGGGGGGAAGTAGCCTACCCCGCTGCTCCAGTCTCCCACCACGTTCGGCTCTCTGTATCTCCACAGAGAGCCGAACCATTTATTGACTCCGTACAGAAACTTGGATACAATGTGAATGGGGGACGCGCTTAGAAAGTGGCCCTCCCCGCCAATCAGGAGAAACTATGATACTGAAGAAAACGCTGCTCACCGTAACGACGATCTTTGTCCTGACGATCTCAATGGCCACACTACACAGCCAGACAAACGGTAACGGAAAGTACAAGATCGGTGACAAGGTCACTGATTTCGCCTTCAAAAGCGACCAGGGCAAGACCGTCAAGCTGTCCGACTACAAGGGCAAAATAGTGGTGCTCAACTTTTTCGCCACCTGGTGACCGGGCTGCAATGAGGAGGCTCCTCATTTAGAGAAAGATGTCTGGCAGAAGTTCAGAACACACAATGTACAGGTGATCTCTTTGTCAATTCAAGAGGGGGTTCCGAACCCTTTCATCAAGCTCAAAGGATTCCGCAAACAGCATGAAGTCACCTACCCTATTCTATCAGATGAACAAGGCAAGGTCATCGGGAAATTCGGGTTCAGCGGCATTCCGGCCAATGTCATCCTCGACAAAAATGGAAAGTATGTCGCCAACCCCGATACTGTGGCTGAGATAGTGACGAAACTGAAGTCGATGTCGAAATAGCCGCCTATGACAGACCCGCGGGTTACAGGAAAATCCTTGCCGCCTCACAAAAAAGATGCCTATCGGAGGCAGGGTTCCGGCCATGCCTCCGATAGAAGCGAAAACAGATAACGGTTTGGATTGGAGAATGTGACAGGGAGCGAACGCGATATAACCAAACAGAACACTCTGGTCGGGTGTATGTTTGTCTGTAGTTGAAGGCTATTCGTGGCGAAGTGCCTGGATGGGATCCAAGCGGGAGGCTCGGATGGCAGGATAGATTCCGAAGAAGATTCCGATGAATGCCGAGAATCCGAAGGCCCCTAGCGACACGCTCAATGGAAGTGAGATATTCAATCCCTTGGCTCCGGTCTGCGGATCCACCATCGCAGGTATGAACTGGGTCAGATAACCGATGCCATAAGCTGTTCCGGCACCAAAGGCGATGCCAATCAGCCCGCCCAATCCCGATACGGTGGCAGACTCGATCAGAAACTGCATGAGGATATCGCGCCGCTTCGCACCTACCGCCTTGCGTACCCCGATCTCACGTGTACGCTCAGTCACGGAGACCAACATTATGTTCATGATGCCGATGCCCCCGACAAGCAGTGCCAGGCCAGCGATCGAGCTAAGCATGATCGCGAAGATCGAAAGAATTCTATTGATACTGTTTAGAATGTTCTCCTGGCTGTCCACATGAAACCCGGGCAAGTTGTCGTAGCGGCGCATCAGCAACTGCCAGACTTGATCCATCGCCTGATCGATCTTCTTCGAGTTTTTAGCCTCCGCAAATACCACTCCTACACTCTGTGTCCCCATCGTGCGCTTCTGAGCCGTCGTCAGGGGAATGTAGACTGTCTTGTCCGCGTCCCCATCCAAGGAGCGACCTTTGGCAGTGAGAACGCCGACTACGGTCAAGCTGAGGTTTTGATACTGTACAGTCTGTCCTAGCGGATTGGCCTCTTTGAACAGTTCAGTAGCGACTTTGGGCCCGATCACACAAACTTTTGCCCAGGTATCCATATCCGAATCAGAGAGAAATCGGCCCTGCGCCACGGAGACATTTCTGAGACGCTCGTACGCGGGCATAACCGCATTGCCCGTCACCTTCATCTCATGATCGTTCGACCTCACCTTCACATCTCCGCCAAGCGGCATCTCCGCGGAGACATCTTGAATGAGATCGCACTCCGCTCGCATAGCCTCTATGTCTGCCATCGTCATGCTTTCAATGCGCCTTGTGGTCTTGCGGCTGTCCTTCCAGTCCGGCTCATAGTAAATGATGATCAGGCTTGATCCCAAGCGTTTGAACTCGTCTGTGACACGTGCAGAGGCCCCTTCGACGATCGCCACCATGATGATCACGGAGCTGACGCCTATGATGACGCCCAGCATCGTCAACGCCGAACGGAGCTTGTTCGCCAGGAGATTTGAGAGTGCGGTCTGTATGGATCGAAAAAAATTCATCTGTTATGTGCTGGGTTCCTAGTTGCTGTTCTGCTTGCGACGGTCATCATTCATGTTGATCTCTATCGTTTTGCGGGGCGGACCGCTGAAGGGG
>JANXLO010000772.1 GCA_025355115.1 Chthonomonadaceae bacterium | reverse complement strand
CTCGCGCTCGCGCTGCTCGCGGGTCAAGTCGCCCGTGCCCAGGATGAAAAAGCGGTCAATCTGGTTGTCAAGCCCAAAGCGGGCCTCGTCACCCGCGCTGTAACGACCATCAAAACCAGCGCAATGGGAATGGACATTATCGTCACCCAGACGCAGAAAGACACCGTCAAAGAAGTAAAAGAGAACGGCGATGTCGTCGTGGAAGTTGCGGATGAAGGCAGTGTGCTCAACATAGGTGGCACGGATCGCGATCAGCCCGCCAGCCCGGCATTCACGATCACCAGAAGCAAGCTCGGAATCGTCAAGGAGTCCAAACGGGAGGACGCCTCCGGATTTATGACGCCGGAAGTCGGCAGGCTGATGACCTCGCTCAGCAGCTCCATCTATCCCGATAAACTGGTGAAGACCAACGACACCTGGCAGACCGAGCTGGAGAATCCGGCTGTCAAAGAGAAGAAAATCACCGTCAAGGGCACGTATCTCGGGCTCGACAAGGTGGAAGGCAAGGACTACTGGAAGATCAAGCAGTCAGCGGAAGCGTTTGTGGACGCGGACGGCGCCAAGATGTCCTATGAAATTCTACAGTGGATCAACCCCAAAGACGGCACCCTTTTCAAGCTTGAAGGCACTATCAAGGATGTCCCCACGCAAGTTGGCCCCCTGACCATGCAGATCACGAGCAAGGCCCTCAAATTGGATGAAAAAGTGAAGCCGGAGCCAAAGAAAGCCGACGACAAGACCGACAAGAAGCCGTGACAGTTCTGACCTGCAAGCTTCATCCGTCGCGAGGACGAGGAAGCTCGCTGAAACAGTAGCCGAGACGGGCGCAGTTTCTGCGCCCGTTTCGCACCGCCTCTGCCCGCTCTTTTTCGGCGGGCTCACACGAAGGAAAGATTGTATGAGAACTGCAATGAGGCCGCCTGTCGCCCTGGCGCTCGCGTTCGGCGCGATGGGCTTATGTCTTCTCAACATCTCTGCATTTGCGCAGGATCCCGCCGCGCTTCGGGCAGTGGATGCGCCTGCCAATGCTCTTTGGACCGACGTCCTGAAGCTCAGCACTATGCAGCAGGAGTACGGCAAACCTAACGCCGGGAAATCGGTGGATGGAAACCCGCTGACGCTGCACGGAACCATCTACCCCCATGGCATAGGCACCCACGCCCACAGCGAACTGCTCATCGACTTGAAGGGCACTGCAACGCGCTTTGTCGCGATGGTAGGGTTGGACGATGAGCGGGCGATGAGCGATGGCTCCGTCACCTTCGACGTGCTTGTGGACGGCAAGAAAGTCTTCTCTTCAGGCGTAATGAAGAGTGGAATGGAGCCCAAGCTCGTCTCGGTCGATCTGATTGGCGCAAGAAAGCTGCTGCTGCGAGTTGGGGATGCCGACGATGGAATCAGCAACGACCATGCCGACTGGGCGGGCGCGATGCTGCTGCTGTCGCCGACAAGAGGCCTGAATCCCCAGGCGATTCCGGCGCCTCAAGTTCCGTCGGTTCCAGCTCGCTACATTCCCGTCGCACCCTCCGCCGCACCCGCCATTCACGGTGCGCGAATTACAGGCGCCTCGCCAGGGCATCCCTTCCTGTTTCTCGTGCCTGCGACCGGCAAGGCCCCGCTCACCTACTCCGCGACGAATTTGCCAGCGGGACTGAAGCTGGATTCGCAGACCGGAGTCATCTCGGGAACCCTCGCGAAGCAGGGTGAGACGAAGGTCGAATTGACCGTGCGCAACGCACTGGGAGTGGCGAAGCGCAGCCTCACCATCGCTGGCGGTGACCACAAGCTCGCGCTGACGCCGCCGATGGGCTGGAACTCGTGGAACTGCTGGGCTGGCGCGGTCGACGACTCCAAGGTTCGCGCCTCCACCGATGCCATGCTGACCAGCACCCTGGCCGCGCACGGCTTCCAGTATATCAACATCGACGATACCTGGGAAGGCAAGCGCGACGAGAGCGGCGAGATTCAAACCAACTCCAAGTTCCCGGACATGAAGGGGCTCGCCGACTACGTTCATAGCAAGGGGCTGAAGCTTGGCATCTACTCCTCGCCCGGCCCGAAGACCTGTGCGGGTTTTGAGGCGAGCTTCAAGCATGAGGATCAGGACGCGAAAACCTACGCGAAGTGGGGCATCGACTACCTGAAGCACGACTGGTGCTCGTATACCGATGTCGCGACCGGCGAAGGCCTGGATCGACTGCAGAAGCCCTATCACTGGATGCGTGACGCGCTCGATAAGACGGATCGCGACATCGTTTACAGCCTTTGCCAGTATGGAATGGGCGATGTGTGGAAGTGGGGGGCCGACGTTGGCGGCAACTGCTGGCGCACCACCGGCGACATCAACGACAGTTGGGGAAGCCTGCACAGCATCTACTCTAGCCAGAACGGGCATGAGAAGTTCGCGGGGCCGGGCCACTGGAACGATCCGGACATGCTGGTTGTCGGCAAAGTCGGCTGGGGGCCAAGCCTGCATCCCTCCCACCTCAAGCCGAACGAGCAACTCCTGCATATCTCCATGTGGTGCATGCTCTCCTCACCGTTGCTGATCGGCTGCGACATGTCCGACCTGGACAAGTTCACAGTCGACCTGCTCTCGAACGATGAGGTGCTGGACATCAATCAGGATCCCCTGGGCAAGCCCGCAGGCCGCGTGGCGATGACTGGCGACATGGAAGTCTGGGCCCGTCCGCTCTTCGACGGCACGATGGCGGTTGCGCTGGTGAACAGCGGCAGCGAGGAGACGGCGATCACTTCAAAGTGGAGCGACCTGGGAGTGAAGGGCGCGCAGCCCGTCCGCGACCTGTGGCTGCACAAAAACGTCGGTACCTTCGATGGCAGCTACACCGTCAAAGTCCCCGCCCACGGCGTGGTTCTGGTTAAAGTCGGCAAAGCGGCGAAGTAGCTCAATCTATGTAGCTTAAGAACTGCAACGACAGACAGCTGATGAGAAGAGGGTCGGAGTCAATATAATGATCCCGACCCTTACAGCGTGAGCAGCCTATCCCGACAGACTTCCTCTAGCGATGGAATCAGACAGCCATACCGCCATCGACGGTCAGACCACTCCCGGTGACGAACGAGGACTCGTCGGAGGCGAGATAGAGGGCGGCGTACGCCACATCGTCTGGCCTGCCCAGGCGTCCAACAGGCTGACGTGCTTCAAAGGCTTTGCGGGCAGCGCTGGGATCCGGCGAAGTGTTGATGCGATCCGTGAGAGAGGGCGTTTCTATTGTAGCCGGGGCCAGGTAGACGCAGCGGATGCCCTCGGCCGCGTGATCTAGGGCGATGGCACGGGTGAGGCCGATTACACCGCCCTTCGCCGCAGAATAGACCGCGCGATTGACGATTCCCATCATCCCTGCGACGGAGGCCATGTTAATGAGGACCCCGCCGCCCTGCTCCCGCATGACCGGTATAGCGTACTTGCAGCCCAGAAACACGCTGGTCAGCGTTGTCCCGATCTGCGCGTTCCAGTCCTCCACCGAGGAGTCCTCGACGCGCCCCTGCTTCACGATGCCTGCATTGTTGAACAGAATGTCGAGCCGCCCAAACGCCTCGACGGTCTGTCTGACCATCGCCTCCACCTCGGACGCCTGCGACACATCGGCCTGAACGAATTGCGCGCGTCCTCCCGTTGCCGTGATCAGAGCGACCGTCTCTCGCGCGGTCGTCGGGTTCATGTCGACCACAGTGATCGCCGCTCCCTCCCTGGCGAACAGCAGCGCCGACGCCCTTCCGATCCCTGCCCCCGCACCGGTGATCAACGCCACTTTTCCCGCTAACCGCATTCTGTTCTCCTCGCCGTAATCCGCGGCTTGACTGCAACGTCCCATATGGCGCTAAGGCAATTCGCCCTTCGAACAATAATTCCTGTGTCGCGTCACTCGTTCGCGTTCATGGCCCTGAACTCCTGCCGCATCGTATGCAAGTCAAAGCCAGCGGCAGGAAAGCTCGTTTCTGCAATCACTCCGCCCGTTGCATACCTCCCTCAGCATACCCATCCAAAAAAAAGCATATAGAAGCTGTCCAGTGGCGATTCGGCCCGACTTAAAAGGCTGGTTCGCAGACTTGCCGACCAGATTTTTTAAAATGGCTAAAAAATGTCTTGACAAATGGTATAACCATCATGTTATGATGGAGCCAGAGTATTGCCAGAGCAAGCATCTATTTGGCTTAGGCAGAAAGACAGCTGTCGCAAAGCCCTACACGACGTTTGGTTGGCGCACTGCTTCTGAACACTTCACTTCTGCCAGATCATACCTCTGGCACAATCAACGGTTTGCAGAGCAGAATCCAATGAAGGAATCACTCGTTTTGGCATGGGGGCGCTACCGAAATAGCGTACTATGCCTGCTTCTCATCATGGCCTGTGTAGGCTTCGCCAAGCCCGCGCAGGCAGCAACATG
>JANXLO010000713.1 GCA_025355115.1 Chthonomonadaceae bacterium | reverse complement strand
CTTGTGCTTGGTCGCGCCGGTCTTGAGCCAGGTGGCGTAATCGGCGGGGGTCATGACATAGACCCAGCCGCCCATCTCCGAGTGGTTAGTTCCGCAGTACTCGGTGCAGAACAGATGGTACTTACCGGGGCGCGTGGCATTGAACCAGACCGTGTTGTATCGGCCGGGAAGCGCATCGCGCTTGATGCGGAACGCCGGAATGTAGAAGCCGTGGATGACGTCCTGAGAGATAATGGTGAGCTTGAACGCGCGCCCGGTCGGAACGTGCAACTCGTTGTTCTCGCGCACGCCGTCGGCATGCTCCAGGTGCCACATCCACTGTTTGCCGATCACGAATATCTCCTCGGCATTGGCAGGCGGGTTGTAGATCTCCGTGTAGGGGATGACGGCCATGGCGAACACCACCAGCCCCAGAATGAGCGGGATGATCGACCAGGTCAGCTCCAGGACAAGGTTGTGGTGCTGCGGCTTGGAGCGATCCGCCTTGCTGCCGCGCCGATAGCGCACGGCGAAAAAGAGCAGCAGAGCGGCGACCAGGGCGCTGAAGAAGATCGTCAGCGTGGTCAGCACCAGTCCCAGCGTATCCACTTGATCGGAGAAGGTGGAAGCCCGCTCCGGCAGAAAAGGAAAATTCATCCAAACGCCTCCGATTTCGAGGGCGGGTGCGCATCGCATCCGTCTTTTATGGCGTTTCGCCAATCGTCCGCAGGGACGGAAATCTTGCTCTCTAAGTTTTGGCGCCGCTCTTGTCGACAGGGAGAAGCAGGCCGGACGCCGCCAGCTCCGCGTTGCGCTGCTTCTCGAAGCGGAACAGCAGCAGGATCGCGCTGCCGAGGATCAGCACCGTCAGGGAGCATGTGAACTTGATGATCCGGTCTATAGCCACGCCATAGCGGCTTGTCGTCGGATCGTAGTGGGAGCAGAGCAGAGTGAACTTGTCCACCAAGGAGCCGATCTTATTGTGCGAGGCGTCGACCAGGCAAAGCTTCAGATCCTTCGGGGAGTAGTCGACCCCGAGCAGATATCGCGAGACGCGGCCCTCAGGGGTGATGACGATGATCCCGACGGCATGTATGGGCTGCTGAGTCTTCGGGTCGATAATGTAGCGAAATCCGACCGCCTGCGCCAGCTTGTGTATGTTCTCGTTGCTTCCGGTCAGGAAGCTCCAGCCCTGCTTCGCCTCGGGGCGCGGGTAGTTGTCCAGGTAGACGCGCTGCTTGGCGGCGGCGAGCGTCCAGGTCTCCTTGGGGTCTATGCTGAGCGTCACCGCGTTGAACTCTTTGCCGGCGGTGAATGAGATGGCGTTGAAGGCCTTCGCCATGCCGTCCAGCTCCAAAGTGCACATTCCCGCGCAGCGATAGAAGGGCAGCGCCAGCACGACAGGCTTATCACCGAAATACTCCTTGAGCTTGACTTGCTTGCCCGTCTGATCGGTGAAGGTCAGGTCGAGCGGGATCTGCGCGTCCAGCTTCTGATCTATGCCGATGTTGGAATCGGTGTTGACGTTGGGCTTGACGGCTGACTGCGCCGCCGCAGTGTTCCCGCCGATAAGGGCCTTCCCGCCGAGCAATACGCCTGCCATCAATGCGATTTTAAATAGGTTCTTGAATTGTCGGGTCATCATCTCTCGCCCCGTTCCTTCCGGCCGCTGCGGGCCGTTCACATTCCGGGCAGCTTCTGCTGGAAACTCGCGTCGTCCGGCGATACGCCGTTCACGGTTCCCGTCCTGCCGGGCACATCGCTCCTGCCGCCGTCCTCGGCGGGCAGTGGATTGTCCACGAATCCTCGATCCACCGCGGGAGGCGTGACGTCCTTGGCTGAGGCGTCTGCGCTCTGGATGGGCAGCCCTTTCGCCTCGACGATTTTCATCGCCCGGTCGATGGAGATGTAGTTTGCGTCCTTGCCGTCGCCGTCCTTCCATACGCCCTGGCCGGTCACATGCCGCTTCTCGTCGCGGCGGAAGTTCTTGATGTCCTTCACCGGATCGACTTGAAGCTGCGGAACGCCATCGGCCGGGAACCTGCGTGCAATGTCGAGCTTCACTGGCTCATTACGCGTGGCGAACTGCCGGACCAGCAGGGCGTAGACGCCGAGGACGATCAGGGAGGTCACGCCGACGAAGACCGCCAGTGAGAAGCCCCACTTCATCAGAACCGGAATCGCAACGTCGCTGTCCTCATATCCGAGCGTCTCCGCGTGCTCGGTGGAGTGCGCGGTCGTTTTTTCGTCATGCATGATGTTTCACCTCACGGTAGCCGTTCACAAATTGCGGCGACTGCACCAGCGAATTCGCACCGAGAAGTCTGACGAACAGCGCCAGCCAGAGGCCTCCGAAAGCGGCCACCGCCGCATAGGCCAGCAGCACGATGGCCATACTGCCGCCGTGGAAGATCGGCAGAACATGCCAGGTCAAGTCGATGAGGCGCATGATCATCAGCCATGCGGCCACCGTGGAGAGCAGGCCGGGATAGCGCTTCGTCTTTCCCGAAAGCAGCGCCAGGAAAGGCACGAAAAACTGGAAGATCACGATGAACGCGCCGACGTATATCCAGTTGCCCTGAAAGCGATGGACGTAGAAGACGATCTCCTGCGGCAGGTTGCCGTTCCAGATGATGAGCCACTGCGATAGCGAGAAGTAGGCCCAGACCATGGTCAGCATCAGGAGCATGTTGCCCCAGTCCCTGCGCACTGTCTCGGTCACGACTTCCCTCGTCCAGGGGGCGCGATTGGCCGCATATCCCTTCGATCCGATGACAGTGACCAGGCCCATCGCCGAGAGAGTCTGACCGATGATGAACCAGACGCCGAAGATCGTCGAGTACCAGTCCGGCTCCAGAGTCATCACCCAGTCGAGCACGGCGAAGGTGACCAGGATTCCGTGGACGACCATTGCTCCGGCGGCGAAGTTGGTGCGGTTCTGCGCCAGGGCCTCATTGCCCGTCTCATCCTGCGCCTTCGTCAGGCGGGTCAGGTAGAGCGTGCAGAATGTCCAAAACGCGAAATAGAGCAGGCCGCGGATGGCGAAGCCGGGAACGTTCATCATGCCGGAGCGGTGCTGCAGCACGGGATCCTTCATAACCATGGCGTGATCGGCCCAGGGGTAGAGGAAGTAGGCTCCTCTGAACGCCAAGGGAAGGAACAGCAGAAACATCAACGGCAGCGTCTTCGCGCCTGCCTCGAACAGCCGCATGACAGGGTAGCCCCAGTTGGATCGGATGACCGTCTGCAGCAGCATCAGCCCAAAGCAGCCAAGGCCGTAGCACGTCCAGATTAGCCATCCAAAGAAGTAGGCTTCCCAGAACATCTTCTCTTCATGAAGCATCGCAATGCCGCCTAGAAAGGCGACGCCGCCGAGAACGGCAAGCGCGACCCCAATTTTGCCCAGGCGGGCAAGGCCCGGAGGCATCGTTTCCTGTGTCGTCATAGTCATCTCCGGCCTACTCTTTCGCCGCTTCCGGCGCTGGGGCGCCCATGGTATGCGGCTTCTCCGGCAAAAGGTCGGCGGGGTCCGCGTTCTGGCTGGTCTGCAGCACACGGATGTAGGCGGCGATGGCCCAGCGATCCGCCTGCTCGACCTGGAACGCCCGCGGCGTCATCGTGCCGTAGCCGTTGGTGATCACGTCATAGAAGTGGCCGATCGGCATTTTGCGCAGCCGCTCCGTGTGGTAATTGCCTACGGGGCGCTTCGAGTTGAAGCCGCGCAGGGCGATCATCCCTTTGCCGTCCCCGATTTTGCCGTGGCATGGCGAGCAGAAGATGTCGAATCGCTCGCGCCCGCGCTCCAGCATTTTGTGCTTGTCACTATCGAATGCCCTGTACGCGGCGAGCGGAATGGTCTCCACGTAGGTCGCTCCCACCAGCCTGCCGTCCTGCATCTGCCCGCCGGTGTAGCCCGTGAAGTACTGTTCGTCGGTTTTCAGGCCGCCTCGCGCTATGGTGTGAGCGAGTGGAGGACGCGAGCCGCTGCCGTCCGCGAAGAATTCGCTGGGGGTCTGCGGCTTGACCTTCTTCTGCACCCACATGTCGATATGGCAGCCGGCCAGCAGAAAGAGGCCGACGGAGCCAGCCGCCATGCCCAGCGCCATGCGGCGCATTCGGCTTCGATTTTCGGTTTTGTTCGTCAATTCCATCCTCTTATCGCTCCACTTCCGAAACGTCCGCCGGATGCAGGCTCAGCAGGAACTCCCAGGTGTTCTCGTAGTCGAACTTCGGGTCCGCCGCTTCGATGCATAGGAAGAACCGATCCTGCGAGGCGCGCTCGAAGTTCTTCGCATTGAAAATGGAGTGGTGCGGGCGGGGCAGGCCGTTCAGGAGCAGCATTCCAAAGACCGCGCCAAAGGCAGTGAAAAGAATGGTCATTTCGTAGCCTACGGGGATAAAGGAGACCCAGCTATGGAACGGCTTGCCTCCGATATTCATGGGATAGGACCAGGCGCGCGTGACGATGTCCACCGGCGCCTTGTGCATTATCTTGGCCACCCAGGGCGAGTTGGTTGACCACTCCAGCCCGTAGCCGGCGCAGAGTCCCGTAATCCCGCAGCCGAACATCAGCCAGGGAACGCGGATGTCCTCCTTGGCGATCTTCTCGGCGAGGCCATGCACAGGAAAGGGCGTGTAGGCTTCGACGAGGCGATAGCCGGCATTGCGAATCTTGTCCGCCGCCTCCAGGATGGCATCGGTGTCTTCAAATTCGGCCACCAGGCCGTAAACTGTTGAACTCATGGGCGTCACTCGCTGCTCACAGGATAGTGTCTGACAAAGTCTTTCTTACTCGGCGGCTTCCGCAGCCGGGAGTGCGGCCGGGGCATGACTGTCGCTGTGCCCATCGTCCTCCTCGTGCTTTTTGCGGAAGAGCAGCTCCTTGATCTCGAACATGTTGATGATCGGGAGGAAGCGAATGAACAGGAACATCAGGGTGGTGAAGAAGCCCATCGTTCCGATGAACATCGACCAGTCCCAGAAGGTCGGCGTATAGTAGCCCCAGGAAGAGGGCACGTAGTCGCGGTGCAGACTGACCGGGATGATGACGAAACGCTCCAGGAACATGCCGATGCTGACGAACTGCGAGATGATGAAAACGAGCGGGATGTTGCGCCGCACTCTCGGGCTCCAGAGCAGCTGCGGGATGACCCCGTTGCAGAGCAGAAGCGCGTAGTAAGTGAACTTATACGGCCCGAAGAAGCGGTTCAGAATGATCGCCCACTCGTACTTGTCGCCGCTGAACCAGCCGAAGAAGACTTCCAGGATATAGCCGTAGAAGACGATCAGACCGGTCAAGAGCATGATCTTGCACATCCAGTCGATGTGCTTCATGGTGATCATGTCCCTCAGGCCGTACCATGCTCGAACAGGAATGCCTACGGTAAGCACCATCGCAAACCCAGCATAGACGGCTCCCGCGACGAAGTAGGGCGGGAAGATGGTGGTGTGCCAGCCTGGCACGATCCCCACGGCGAAGTCGAAGGAGACGATCGTGTGCACCGAGAGGACGAGCGGAGCCGAGATGCCTGCCAGCACCATGTAGGCCGTCTCATAGCGAGACCAGTGGCGCGACGCGCCTCGCCAGCCGAGCGCGCCGACCGCGAACAGCATCTTGAGTGGGCGCGACGTGGCCTTGTCGCGGAGCATCGCGAGATCGGGGATCAGCCCGACATACCAGAAGAGCAGGGAGACTGTAGCGTACGTAGAGACCGCGAAGACGTCCCAGAGCAGCGGGCTGCGGAACTGTGGCCACATCCCCAGAATGTTGGGGCCGAGCGGCAGCAGCCAGTAGGCGTTCCAGGGACGGCCCGTGTGGAGCAGCGGGTAGATGCCCGCGCAAGCGACAGCGAAGAGCGTCATGGCCTCGGCGAAGCGGTTTATCGAGTTGCGCCACTGCTGCTTCAGCAACAGCAGGATCGCCGAGATGAGCGTCCCCGCATGGCCGATTCCGATCC
>JANXLO010000690.1 GCA_025355115.1 Chthonomonadaceae bacterium | reverse complement strand
TGATCGCGGGCGAGACAGCCGTGTTCCGCTCAGGCTCCTGCTCGCTCATGCGGCCTCTCCCAGATGTTGAATCAGCCTACGATACTGGCGTTCCCACGAGAATGTCTCAGCACGCTGTCGCGCGCGCCCCCCCCACTCTTTTCGCGTGCTGGGGTCGTCTAGCAGCATCGTGAGATGACTTGCGAAGACGTCAGTGTCTGGCGGCGTGAAGTACAGAATCGCATCGCCGCCGATCTCCGGAATGCCCCCGCGCTTCGATGCGATGACAGGCAGTCCACATGCCATGCCTTCAGAAACTGTCAGCGAAATCGGCTCGTCCCAGTTTGAAGGGACGCAGAAGATAGAGGCTGCGCGATACTCCTCGAGCACACGCGCACGATCCACGAAAGGCTGAAACTCCACGGTGTCCCCCATCGGCTCCGCCAGTCGGAACAGCTCCTCCTGGTACGGTGTGATCGGATCCTTCGCGTTGAAGTTGCTGCTGCCAACAATGCGCACTTTGAACTTGCGACCGGTGCTGAAGACCTTTTGTGAGGCCCGAAGCAACAGATCTGGTCCCTTCTCGGGCAGTACACGGCCAATGAACAGCACGAGCGGTATCGTTTCCTCCGGCGCTTCCGCGTTCGGCTGAAAGCTGTCCGTGTTGACGCCGTTAGGAACGGCGAATATCGATTTGGATGGCCTGGCGAGCCGATCCTGTATGCCGTCCGCGATGAACTGACTGCAGCATACGACCTGATCCGCCCATTCCAGAGTACGGCGAACTTCCAGGTCGGAATAGGTTCGGAACAAAGCGTTGTGCGCCCAGAGGCAGACCTTAGCCCTCGGATGCATCCGCTTAATCAGGGGCAACGCGACGGGCATGTTGTGCAGAAAGATCGACCCTTCAAAATCTGAGGGGATGGCAGCACTGGCGGAGCGGTAGACACTCTGCCCGAACTGGCGCGGGAGGCCGCATCGTCCCATCGCTACATCAAGCGCCTTCTTTGGCCGGCTCGGCAGCAGAGGGAAATCCACCTCCACGCATTCGCCGACGGGATAGTCGTGCCGCGTTCCCTTTCCGACAATTAGCCGGGTGCTTCCCCCGTTCAGGGCGTGTCTGCTGGCGATCTCGTAGATGACCGTCGAGATCGCGCTCCCGGTCGCCGCCGAGTAGTGATCTCCCGGAGTCATTATGTGGATATGCTCGCGTTCGCCCGTGGGCAAAGGCATCGGCTCCGCAAGAGACACGAATTTGCTCCGGTCGATTTAGACGGATCGAATCTTGGATTCCGGCAGTAGCAAGTAGCCAGAATCAGTGAGAATGCAGTCCGCCGCCGCATCGAGGTCGGCTGTTACCGCCGCGCCGAGGTCAGGCCGCAACGCAAGAAGGCGCGACTGCGCCTCCCCTCTTCCGGTGCGAACCAGAAACCCTTGAACTCCAACTGCCTGCGCCGCCTCGATGTCTGTGACAGCGTCGCCCACAAGGTAGGAAGCACTCAACTCCAGGCCGAGTTCGCGTGCCGCCTGCTTCAGCATGCCCGGTTGAGGCTTGCGGCAGTCGCACTCCTCCTGCGGATGATGCGGGCAGTAGTAGACGGCGTCCACCCGGCCCCCATTGGCTTCGATCTCCTCGACTAGCCGCCGGTGAATCTCCTCGACGAAGGCGGAAGTGATAATGCCGCGCCCCACTGCGGACTGATTCGTGATCATGATGATCGGCAGGCCGGCAGTCGCGAGTTTGCGCATCGCCGCAAAAGTGTGCGGGAAGATATGCACTTCATCCCAGGACTTCACGTAGTCGGCGCGGTCCTCGATGAGTACGCCGTCTCGGT
Source organism: Chthonomonadaceae bacterium (assembly GCA_025355115.1). Taxonomy (GTDB): domain Bacteria; phylum Armatimonadota; class Chthonomonadetes; order Chthonomonadales; family Chthonomonadaceae; genus JANXLO01. The sequence goes on along the minus strand of JANXLO010000690.1, from coordinate 1,087 downwards.
CGAGAAATATCGCTCCGGTTGTCATCTTTGGCTCGGCCCGAGAAGGCGGGTAAAGGCAGCAGTGGGCCACTCGCGCTGAACTCGGTCGTATTTTTCGTGAGAGCCGATATCGATCAGGTAGTCGCTCGCTGGCAGCGTCCAGCCATAGAAGGGGACGCCCTCGGCCATCAAGCGCGGGAAGAGATCGAGCGAAAAATCAAAAAATGTATTCTTCGGTATCTGCGCCAGAAGCTCTGGCTCCACAATGAGAATTCCGGCGTTCGCCAGATCGGAGAAGACGGCATCAGGTGCAGGCTTCTCGACGAACCGCGTAATCCGCCCCTCGCTGTCCATCTCGACGATGCCGCACTCCGTCGGATTGGGGACGCGAGTAAGACTGAGCGTAACGCGGGGGCCGGGCGGGCGCGTCTGGTGGAACCGGATGAGCTCGCCAAGATCCAGATCCGTCAGGACATCTCCGTAGATGAGCACAAACGGCTCAGTGAAAAACTTCTCCAGACGTTTTACCCCGCCCGCCGTTCCCAGCAGAGTCTCCTCCACCGAATATTTCAAGTGCACACCCAAACGGGAGCCATCACCGAAATAGTCCTCGACCGTCTCAGGGAGCCAGCTGAGGTTCATGGCGATCTCCATGATTCCGTAGGCCTGCAGCCACAGGAGGATCCACTCCAGGCCGGGCTTGCCACTGATGGGCAGCATCGGCTTCGGCATCTTTTCAGTCAACGGTCGGAGGCGAGTCCCCTCACCGGCCGCGAGAATCATCGCTTTCATTCCGCGCGGCGACCGCTGGCACGCTCGCGAAACAGCGAGAAGGCCACGTGGAGAATTATCATGTGCAGGTCTTCGATCCTCTGCATATTATCGCTCTTCACCGTCAGGCAGGTGTCGCAGAGGGGGGCGAGCTTGCCGCCGGCAAAGCCCGCCAGCCCGAAGACGTAGGCGCCTTTTTTGCGGGCTGCCTCCGCTCCGTTGAGGATATTCGGCGAGTTGCCGCTTCCGCTAATCGCGATAACAAGGTCGCCGGGCTCTGCCCAGCACTCTATCTGCGGGGCGAAAATGTTGGCGAACTCCGTGTCATTTCCCCACG
>JANXLO010000676.1 GCA_025355115.1 Chthonomonadaceae bacterium | reverse complement strand
CATGGGATCCCAAAGCCGGCACGATGAAGGAGATCGAAACGGTCTCGACTCTGGCTGGCGGGCACAACATTCCCGGCAACTCCACCGCCGAGGTATTCTTTGCCCCGTCCGGAAAATTCCTCTATGGCTCGAATCGCGGAGACAACACCATCGCCATCTTCTCCGTCGATTCAACAACCGGCAAAGCGAAGCTCATAGGAAATCAGCCATCGGGTGGCAAGACGCCGCGCTGCTTCCAGCTTGATCCCACAGGGGCATTCCTGCTCGCCGCCAACCAGGACACCGACAACGTGGTCGTGTTCCGCGTTAATCAGACCACCGGGGCACTCACGCCCACCGGCCACAGCGTCAGCATCTCCATGCCCGTCTGCGTAGTGTTCATGCCCGAGAAGTAGACCAGCTCTCTGCTTCTGTGAAGCGCAGGGAATCCAGGGTTTTCAGCCCCGGATTCCCTATCCTTCAAGGCATGGTTAAGTATACAGATAGGGCGGAACAATGCAGGATTTTGCTCTGTCGAACACGAAATAACTTCTATTGATGCCCCCTCCAGTTGAGTACGAAGGATCCTGCCATGCCGCGCTCCCGCATTCGCTTCGCACTATTTGCGCTCCTCTCCTGCATCGTTCTGTCATTTTCGGCCAAGTGTCTCTCATCTGCTCCGGCTCCACCTGCTTGGACATGGATATGGGCCGCCGACTCCGCACATCCGCCTGAGACGGTCTATTTCCGTGCGCTCTTCAGGCTAGCAAAACCCGTCATCTCTGCCAGACTGCATATCACTGCGGACGATAATTTCCGCGCTTACTTAAATGAAGGCAAGAAGCCAGCGGCGCAAGGAAATGACTGGACTACTGTCCAGGAGTTCGACCTTACTCGTCAGCTCCATATGGGCATGAACATACTGGCGATCGAATCCCAGAACACGGGAGGCGCGGGCGGCTTGCTGTTCAAGCTGACGCTCACGTACGCTGGTGGGAAAACTCAGACGGTCGTCTCCGACGCTAGAGTAAAATTTAATCGTCATCCCGCGCCGGGGTGGACGTTGCTGGCCTATGACGACAAGGCCTGGCCCTTCGCGGCTACGGTCGCGCCGGTCGGAGGAGGAGTGTGGGGGCAACTGCATGGAGCGCTCGTCTTCGATCCTTCGCGACTGCTCCGCTTATGGGACATTCGCGCGGGAGCGAGTCCTTCACTCGATCCCTACACGCGTCCTCGCGCCGACGGCGACCGCATGATCCTCTCCACAAGCGCGTCGAGCATCTCCGATATGCAGGTTTTGTCTTCCCTTGGCTTCACGCTGTTTCAGACGGATTCGGATCACCTCTCCACCGAGGAGCGTGCGCTCAATCAGTGGGACTGGCACACACAGGACGCGGCCCGCCAAGGCGTTCAGAGCCTTGGCCTCGACTGGAGCTAC
>JANXLO010000675.1 GCA_025355115.1 Chthonomonadaceae bacterium | reverse complement strand
GGCGCGCCGAAGATCAGCGCGATGGCCCGAATTGCCGCGCTCGAGCCTGATCCGAGGCAGATCTATTGCGGAGCCATAGGCTATCTCACGCCCGGGGGACTGTCAGTTTTCAGCGTTGCCATTCGGACGGTTCTGCTCGATAGCGCGACCGGCATGGCGGAGTACGGGGTGGGCAGCGGCATCACCTGGGACTCGACTTCGGAAGGCGAGTTCGCCGAGGGCATGCTGAAGGCGGAGGTGCTGACAGCCCGTCAGCCCGATTTCGAGCTTTTGGAGACCCTGCGGCTGGAGGAGGGAGGCTGTTTCCTGCTGGAGCGGCATATTGAGCGCATTAGCGCCTCCGCCCGCTACTTTAACATCCCTCTTTCAGAGCAGACGATCCGGGACGCGCTGGATGAGATAGCCGACTATCATTCCGCCGGAGTCTGGCGGCTTCGTCTTCTCGCAGATATGCGCGGCCTCGTGCGGGTGGAAAGTCAGCCCTTTGTCGAATCTTCAGGGAAGATAATTCGTGCCGCCGTCGCCCGAACGCCTGTCTCCCGCAACGACCGCTTCCTCTTTCATAAGACGACTCATCGCGCTGTCTACGATGCTCGCCGAGCCGAGCGTGCGGACGCGGCTGAAGTGCTCCTCTGGAATGAGGAGGGTGAATTGACGGAGTTCACGACCGGCAATCTTGTTCTGGAGCTGTCAGGAGGCCTTTTCACACCGCCCCTCGATTGCGGCCTTCTCCCCGGGACACTGCGCGCCGAGTTGCTGGCGGGCAAAGAGATCGAAGAGCGTGTGCTTCGTCTGCTTGACCTGGATGCCGCGAGCGGAATATGGCTCATCAACAGCGTGCGGGGATGGGTGACGGTTGTCCCCGTTGACTGAATTGACTTTAGACATGACTGTCGCTAAAATAGACTGTGACGAGACTCTGTAAAAGGGGGAAATGATGGATTTAGGACTGAAAGGGAGAGTGGCGCTGGTGGCCGCGGCGAGCAAGGGGCTGGGGTATGCCTGTGCGCTCGGGCTCGCGAGGGAGGGAGCGAAGGTTGCTCTCTGCTCCCGAACACAGGCCGACATCGAGGCCGCAGCGCTGCGCATCCAGCAGGAGACCGGAGCAGAGGTGCTGCCGCTTATCGCCGACGTGACCAAGGCGTCCGATCTCAAGCGAATAGTCGAAGAAACAGTCGCAAAATTTGGTGGCCTGAATATTCTTATTCCCAACAGCGGCGGCCCGCCCGCCGGGACGTTTGAGTCCTTGGACGAGGCCAAG
>JANXLO010000647.1 GCA_025355115.1 Chthonomonadaceae bacterium | reverse complement strand
GGATCGGCAGATAGGAATTGCCGAGAAACAGTTGCCCGAACTGGTGGCGAGCTGAAGTACTCAGGTTGCCAGCAAAGAAAGCCTTAATCGTTGAGTTCAAGAACTGAATCACTAAGAACCGCCATCCCACGATGGAAGTGGGCAGTCGTGGGGATGATGCTCTTCGCCACGACGATCAACTACATGGACCGCCAGACTCTCGGGTCTATTTCGTCCTTTATAAAGGCGGATTTCCACCTCGGCGAGGAGGGCTATGGCAAGCTGGAGGCGGCGTTTGGCTACTCCTATGCGGTCTTCCTTCTGGTGGCGGGCTTCCTTGCCGACCGGGCAAACCTGCGCTGGCTCTATCCTGCAGCCCTTCTCGTGTGGTCTGCGGCGGGCTTCGCGACCGGCTTTGTCGAGACACTCTTTCAGCTACAGGTCTGCCGCATAATCCTTGGCGCCGGCGAGGCATTTAACTGGCCCGTCGCGGTGGGAATTATCGGGAGGATCATTCCACGGGAGTCTCGTGCCCTCGCCAATGGACTCTTCAATAGCGGCATGACTGTTGGAGCAGTTCTGACACCGTTGCTTGTCCTGGCCCTCGTGAAACCTGATGGCGATGGCTGGCGGCGGATGTTCCTCATCATCGGAGCGATCGGATTGATCTGGGTCGTGGTGTGGCAGAGGGTTACGCGGGGTGAACGCGCACACGAGATCGCCTGCTCCCCGTCTCAGGCCGCCGAGACCAGCACGGTTCCGTTTGCCTCCGTGTTTGCGCTTCGGAAGTTCTGGATCGTGCTGGTGCTCTGCACGGCGGTGAATATGAGCTGGCACTTCTATCGCGTCTGGCTCCCCCGCCACCTGGTCACGGATCTCAAGTTCACGAATCAGCAGCTCCAATATCTCCTGATTGCATTCTACTTGACCGCAGACGTGGGCAGTATCGCCATTGGCTTTCTCGCTCGCAAGCTAGTCACGCCAACTTGCTCCGTAGAGCGCTCCCGCAAGATGATTTTGCTTTTTGCCTCGGGCCTCTGCCTGATGGCGACACCTCTGGTTCTTATTCCTGGACGCGGCATCATGATTCCGCTCTATTGCATTGTGGGTGCTGGGTTGATGGGAGTGTTCGCGATCCTCTATGCCTTCATGCAAGACATATCGCCACAACACACCTCCAAGTGCCTCGGAATAATGGGCTCGTTTGTCTGGTTTATCAACTCCTGGCTCCATCCTCTGGTGGGGCGATACGCCGATACGCATAACAATCCCATGGGCAAGTTCGCCCCGATGATTCTGGTAGCAGGTGTTCTCCCCCTTCTCGCCTCTCTGTTCGCGCTAACCTGGCCAGAAAACAAAGCGGAGGAGCAACAGCTAGTTGCCGACCAAGTGGCAGGTCACTGAGTATGTTGTCCCACCCGCAGGCTTCTCTCCGAAGTCTAGCTGAAAGAGCCGCCGATCAGATCGAATTCAGGCTGCTTTCCCAGCGTCTAGCGGCCTAATTTTCCGCGAGTGCGGAATGAGCGACTGAGAGGCTAAATAAACCTGCTACGGCACCGGATGGCTACGAGGATATGCTGGTAGAGTGCACGGGCAAGGAACATAAGCTGCACACCGTTCGATTTCAGACAGGTTTGGAGCGTTGTTTCCGCGAGGGAATGCAACCGACAGTGCGTGAACCGTCTTCTTGGACTGGCGCAGTGGAGCGATTCGACCGGAAGACTGTTAGGGATGTATTCCGAAATGCGAGAGCAAGAGGATAATGCAAGCAAATCTCAGGGAAGAAGTCGGGGGGCGGACGCGCAACTTATCGGAACGAATTTGCGGGAAGCGAGGGCATCTGCGATGTTGCTGACGGATATTGTGACGCGGTGCGAATCGGAGTTTCCGGAACGTGTCGCGCTGATTTTTCGAGATCATCCGACGTCGTTCGGCGACATGGCTACGGCCGTGAGGCGTCTGGCGGCTGGGTTCGAGTCGCTTGGGATCGAGCCTGGGGAGCGCATTGGGCTGCTGTTGCCGAATTGTCCGCCGTTTGTCTATGCCTACTACGCGGCGGTGCTGATCGGCGCAGTCGTGGTGCCGTCGAACCCGCTTCTGAAGCCCGCGGAGCTCGCTTATATATGGAGGGACTGTGATCTGCGACTCATCGTGACGGTTCCGCAGCTTTTGCCTGTGGTGCAGGCGGCGAGGCAGAGCCTCCCAGGACTGAGGCACATCGTCAGCATTCTGCCGCGCGAGGAGTTGCCCGACCTCAGCCTTGCGGAGGCCGTCGAGGGATTTGTCACTCTGCCGGATCTGATGCGTCAGGGTGCAGTGAGGCTGGCGACAGGGCAGGCATCGAGCGCTCCCGCTCGCCGTGCCGAAGAGTGCGCCGTGATCATCTACACCTCCGGCACAACTGGCTATCCAAAGGGTGCGATGCTTTCGCACTTCAACCTCATGCGCAATGTCGAGCAAGTGCAGGAGGCGTTCCGCTTCTATCCTGACGACCGCTTCATCACCATTTTGCCGCTTTTTCATGCGTTCGCTGGCACTGTATGCATGCACACCGCGCTTGCCGTCGGGGCCGCGAGCGTCCTCATGGAAAACTTCTCGCCTGCTCGCGCATACGAAACTATGGAGCGACACGGCATCACGATCTTCTGCGGCGTCCCAGCCATATTCCAGGCGCTGCTTCAGTTCCCTGCCGACCGCGATTACGATCTAGCGAAGCTGCGTATCCTCGTCAGCGGAGGGGCACCGCTGCCTGCTCCTGTGCTACATGCGCTCGAAGCCCGGTTCAAACTTCCTGTGCTTGAGGGCGACGGCCCCACCGAATGCAGCCCTGCCACCTCCGTCAATCCGTTGCACGGTGTCCGCAAAGTCGGCAGCGTGGGCCTGCCGTTGCCAGGCGTCGAGATCGCAATATTCGATGACGACGACAACGCGTTATCAGCGGACGAGATGGGGGAGATCGTCGTTCGAGGCGACAACGTCATGCTCGGCTACCTGAATCAACCGGAAGCGACCGCGGAGGCGATGCGCGGCGGATGGTACCACACCGGCGACATCGGAAAGATCGACTCCGACGGCTACATCTATATCCTGGATCGCAAAAAGGACATGATCCTTGTCGGCGGGCTAAACGTCTATCCGCGTGAGGTGGAGGAGGTGCTGTTCCATCACCCTGCCATTGCCGACGTCGCCGTCATCGGGCTGCCTGATTCGGTGCGCGGCGAGGAGGTCGTCGCGGTCGTGGTGCTGCGCCCCAAGATTTCCGTCACCGACCGAGACTTGATCGCCTTCTGCCGCGAGAGCCTCGCCAACTACAAAGTCCCGCGCCGCATCCTCCATCGCGAGGCGCTCCCGCGCGGAGGCACCGGCAAGGTCGTCAAGCGCCTATTGAAAAAAGAACTGGAGATGGAGCCGCCCAGCGGCTGACGCATTGCAGGGTCGATCGTTAACGCAAATTAAACCGACGCTTAACACGCCCTTAATGCTGAGCCGCTACACTATAGTCCGTGCTCACTCTCCGAACGACGATCGCCCATTACACTTTTTGCGCACTTTCGTCGGTGTGTACTGGCCGGACATGCCCAAAATGTCCGACCACTTTTTTTGCCGGGCGGCACGTTGACGCGCTCGCCGCATGACTGTATAATGTATACATGAAGTATCTGACCCAGCTGCTCGATAAAAAAGTGCTAGCGCCCAACGGCAACGCGGTCGGGCGAATCATGGACGCGGTTGCCGTTCTGGGAGGCAGACTGCCCGCTGTCAACGCCGTCATCCTGAAGACCGACTCCGGCGAGATGTGCGTAGCCTACGATCTCCTGGAGTTCGAGCCAGACCCCGAAGGCCCTCGCGGCAGCGGCAATATCTACGGGGATGTCCGCCTTAAATTGCCGCTCGCCTCCATCACGCCCTACCAGCCCAAGGACGACGACCTGCGCCTTCGGCGCGATGTTCTGGATCGGCAGATTGTCGATGTACAGGACTACCGGGTCGTGCGGGTCTCGGATGTGCGGCTGGCTCAGTGCGGCGAACACTACTGCGTCGTCGGCGTCGATGCCAGCCTGCGAGCTACCCTCCGTCGTCTGGGCGGAATCAGCAGGCCCATCGAATCCGCCGCCAAACTGTTCAAAAGACCGCTACGCTCAAATCTGATCGCCTGGGACGACGTGCAGACCCTCGAAGCGGGCTCGGCGGGCGGGCGCATCCGGCTCAAAGTGTCGCACGACAAAATCGCTCGACTCCATCCCGCCGATATCGCCGACATCGTCGAGCAGCTCAGCCCGCAGCAGGGCGCGGAAGTCTTCGAGTCGCTCGATCCGGAGACGGCGGCGGACGCGATGGCGGAGGCGGAATCCGCCACTCAAGTCTCGATCATGACCGTGCTCGACGATGAGACGGCGACCGACATCCTGGAGCAGATGCAGCCCGACGAGGCGGCCGATCTTCTCGAGGATCTGCCCAGCGCCCGCAGCGATGAACTGCTCGATCAGATGGAGCCGGGCGAGGCAGAGGACGTGCGAGGGCTGATGGCTTACGATGAAGACACGGCGGGAGGGCTAATGACCACCGAGTTCGTCGCCATCGAGGCCAATCTCACCTGCGAGGGAACGATCAACCGTCTTCGCGATCTGGCGCCGGAAGCGGAGACGATCTACTATGTCTATGTCGTCGATGCCGAGAGCCGCCTGGTAGGGGTGCTGAGCCTTCGTGATCTGGTGATCGCGCCGCCTGAGACCCATGTCACCGACATCATGGTTCAGAACGTCATCCATGTCTACGTCGAGGATCACGCCGATCAGGTGGCGCAGATCATCGGGAGATACAATCTGCTGGCCGTTCCCGTCGTCAGCGAAGATGAGCGTTTGCTGGGTATCATCACAGTCGACGACACCATCGAGCGCCTGCTGCCTCCCGAGCGCCGACGCCGCCTGCCCATGCCTGCCCTCACTAACGACGACGAGTAGACCTGAAGCGACGGCCAGCCGCCGAAAGTACGCCTCAACTGTTTGCCGAACAAGGAGCACGAGATTGATATCTAGACTGCGGACTGCATTGATTACGGCTGGCACTCTGCTGTTGCCCCTGACCGTCTGGGCACAAGATCCTGACGAAAAGGTCACGCCAATGTCCGCCCACGACAAAAACATCCAGATGTGGGCCTGGGCAATGATAGCCGCACTAATCGTGCTTCCAATTGTCTGGTTTCAGTTCCGACGCTGGCAGATCACCCACGCCAACACTCCTACCGATGGGATGCGCGGCAATCAGGACTGAGTGGAGCAAAGGTGCTTTTCAGCCTGGCATTACCACACCGATCGTTAGCAGTATGTTGGCGTAGATGCGCTGCTCTCCTGTCGCGATGATCAGACAGACGTTCTGTTGTCCGACCGCGTCGTAGAACTCGAAGCGCTCCATCGGCTTGATCACGATCCCGCTGGGCAGCAGCCTTCGGAACTCCTCGAAGATAGGCGGCTCCGAGCCGTCCGCCGTCTGCATCACATGCGCTGTCTCGATGGGGAGCGCCGAGACCAGAACTCGCAGAGTGTCCGTTGCGCTGACGAGGCCGGGCGCGAGGT
>JANXLO010000646.1 GCA_025355115.1 Chthonomonadaceae bacterium | reverse complement strand
CGCTGCAGCACCGCACCTTCTTTGATGCCGCCTGGGCAATTCCGATACTCCTCCTGGTCGTCGGCGAAGTGCTGGGCCGCCTGAACTGGATGAGCGCTGGGTACGTGCTGTTTCGCATCACCTCCGACATCGAGCAACTGCCTTTCCCCATGGCCCCCGTTGCCGCCTCCGGTGCGACCGCCCTCGCGGAAGCGGCGAGCAAGGAGGAGTCGTGGCGCTGGCGGGTCTTCTCTATCGGCAGCGTCATTGGAATGATCTTCGGCTTCTTCTACATCGCGATTCCAATCTTCACCGGCGTGGTCTTTGGCAAAGCCTTCACTCTGATTCCGATTCCCTTCTTCGACACGACCACCAACACCGAGACGATACTGCCCGGCGCACTGACGGGGATCTCCGGAGACCTGACAAAGGTGCTGACGGGCTTCATCGTGCCTTACCACATCGTGCTTGGCTCGCTGATCGGGTCGCTCGTCTGCCGCATCGGGCTTGCCCCCATCCTGTACCACTTCGGGGCCTTCGGCAACTCGGAGAGCAACGGCTGGACGCGCGGCATGGACGCCATCTATACCAACCAGGCGATCAACATCAAGTTCTGGACGTCCATCGGCATCGGCTTCCAGTTGGCGATCGCACTCATAGGGTTCTACAGTGTGTTCCGGTCGCTCGCGGCATTGCGAGCTCAGATGAAGAACCGGGGGATGCAGGCGCGCATTCCGAAGGGACGCGGTGACCTGCCTATCTGGATTCCGATTACAATCTGGCTGAGCGTGACGGTGTTCTACATTTCGCTGACCAAATATCTGCTGCACTATGACGGGGAACAACTGCATCAGAACCACGCTTTTCCGCTCTGGATTCTGGTCTTCTACGGGCTCATCTGGTCGCCCATTAACTCCTATGTTTCGGCGCGCATGATCGGCATCACGGGGTCGGGGGTCTCGTTCCCGTTCCTGAAGGAAGTGTCGATCATGAAATCGGGGTACCAGTATGCTGACATCTGGTATGCGCCCATCCCATTGAACGACTATGGGGGGTTGGCTCAAAAATTCCGTGAGGTTGAACTGACGGGCACGAAGTTCACGAGCATCGTCAAAGTTGAGGCGCTGATGTTGGTGCTGATCCTGCCAGCGAGCTTCATCTTCTGGGCGTTCTTCTGGCACACCAGTCAGATACCGTCGTCACAGCATCCCTACGCGCAGCATTTCTGGCCGATTCATGCGACATTCCAGGCGATGTTCAACACGATCAACAAGCAGTCGGGCGGCATCACCTGGGTCAAGGAGGCCATCGACTTCAAGCGCATCGTGGGCGGCATGATCGTCGGGCTAGGTATGTACGGCGTGTTCGGGCTGTTCAAGATACCGGTGCTGATCTTCTATGGATTCATCGGCGGATCGGGGGCTTTTCCACATGACGTCATTCCAACCTTCATTGGGGCGGTTCTGGGGCGGCGCTACTTCGCGAAGCGGTTTGGCCTGGACAACTGGCGTCTGTACACTCCGGTGCTACTGGCGGGCTTCTCGTGTGGAACAGGCCTGGTAGCAATGGCCTCGATCGCTCTGGCTCTAATTGCGAAATCGGTGAACTACCTGCCGTTCTAGGTGCCTAACTCCCTTGCCTCTCAAAGAGGAGGGACAGCTCGCTTCGCTCGCGGCGCCTAACCCCCTGGCCCCCTTCCCTTTAGGGAAGGGGGAGTTGGGAATTGTCTGTACCAGCATATAGAATTGCGAATGCATTCGGAATGAGGGGCGGTCAGGTACGAGTTTATCATGCAAGTTGATTTGGTTCTGAAGGTGATTCTGGCGGTCTGCGCCGGGCTGACCGTTTTGATGTTCGTATCGGGGGTCGCAGCCGGAATACGGACGCAGGATGTCGAGCGAAGTGGCAGGCGGCTGGGGATTGCGGTGGTTGTGCTGGCGGGCGTGCTCGTCGTCGCGACATTGCCGCTTGCTTGGAAGTTCGGATCCGTCATCACGATGGTTATGACCTATGTGGCCTGTGCCCTGGGGGCGGCGCTGCTTGGAGGTTATGGGACGGGGCGCAAGCGCAGCAAGGGACTTGTCAGCGGCATGATCCTTTATCTCGTCGTGACAGGGGGTGTCACCTCTCTGGCGCTGGCAAGCATGATGACATCGCTCGACAAAATCGGCGCCATCGCTCAGGAGTTGGGCGTCGGGCGGCAAAAGTACGATCCGAAAGCGGACAAGAGTTGCACGGAAAATTTGCAGAGCCTCTACTTCGCCTTTGGCAAATATGTGGAGTACAACGACAGCTTGCCGCCCGCCGAGAAATGGCAGGATCAGGACGATTTCAAGGGCGCAGTACAAAAAGAGGAGTGGCTGCACTGTCCGGCAGTCTCCAATCGGCACGACGGCAAATTCGGGTATGCCTACAACGCGGCTCTGTCAGGTCGGAAGCTCAAGGGCAAGAAATTGAACGAGATGCCGGACGCGGCAAAGACGCCGCTTCTCTTTGATTCGACCGCGCTGGAAAAGAACGCCAAAGATGATTTCAAGAGCCTGCCAAAGCCGGGCAGGCATGGCGGAAAAAACAATGTTCTCTTCTGCGACGGTCACATTGAGAGCATTGCGCCGTAGTAATTGTTTCAGGGTGTGGTCATAAGACAGATTTTTGTTCATCCGGCATTGCAAGAGATCGGCTTGGTACCATGGCAGTTCAGGTGCAAAAACAGAAGGTTTTTGAGGCAGCAGAGGCAGAGGAGACGCCGCAGACCGACACAGTGGTGGGGTGGCAGGGTATTCGATTTCAACTGCCGCCGGAGTGGAACGTCAGCGCGTTTTCGATGGATCGGGACAACGGGTCGCTGCGTGTGGATGCGCCAGGAAGCAGCAGCCTGACGGTGCAGCTTCGATGGATGAACGCAGCCAAGCCGCAGCGTGAGGGGCCGCCTACAGCGTACCACTATCTCGCGCCGCTGTTTAGGAAATGGCTTCGACGTCCCGAACCGGCGGTTCCCAAGACGGATTTGAAGGCCAACATCGAGCGCATTTTGAAGGAGACGGCCAAGACAGCTAAGAAGGCTAAGTCCACTTTTGAGAGCAGCCTGCGCACCGAGAAGCTGGAAGGCCCGGACGACGAGCGCACCGCCATCAATTTCTCGTGGACGGGCGTGGGGCGCGGGCAGGGGAAAATCTGGCAGTGCTCGGTTTGCAACCGGATCGTCATCGCGCAGGTGGTGGGACTGTCGAAGGATCAGGCGGCGATAAGCGCGGTGGCGTCGCAGCTGTTCGCCACTCTGCACGACCATACGGCGGACGGCTTCGACCTATGGGCGCTGTACGATCTTCAGATTGGCATCCCCGAGGATTTTCGGCTTGAGGAGCAGAAGCTGCTCTCGGGCTACCTGCATCTCACATTTGCGCGAGGCGGCGAAAAGATTATCGTGGACAGGTGGGGGCTGGCGAACGTGACCCGCAAGAAGTTCAGTCTGGCCGACTGGTTCGCCAACAATGCGTTCGTCAGCTTGAAGCGGCTTGCAAGTGATGAAGAGACGATCTACGATCATGACGCCGTTCACTACGCGGGGAAGCTGAGTCTCTTTGCACGGCTGCGGCTGCTGCGAGACGCCAAGACTTCGCTGCGCAGATTCCCGACGCGCTACGAGGGCGGCATCTGGGAGTGCGCCGATTCGAACAAGCTGTATGCCGTGCAGGTGCTGCACAGCCGGAAGACGGAAGGACTGTGGGACGAGGTGACCGATCGATGCGTATGCCACTGAAGATGCGCCTGTACTATGCCATCGGTCGCTATCTTCCGTTTCTAAAAATCAGCCCCCCGAATGTGGATAGACAGGCGACGCTGACTCTTCGGCCCGGCAGAAATGCGCTCCTGACCTGGGAGAAGAGCGAAACGGGCGGCACTATGCTGACAGTGCCGCAGAACGAGAAGGCGGGCCGGATCACCAAAGCTATGGCGAAGTGGCTGCGTGCTCCAACGGAAAAGCGAGTCGAGTTGGACGAGGTGGGCGGCTACGTGTGGGAGTTGTGCGACGGCAGCCACACAGTCGAGACAATTGTGCAGAAAACTGGCAGGGAGTACAAGATGAACCGCCGGGAGGCTGAAGTCTCCGTGACGATGTTCCTTCAGATGCTCCACGAGCGCAATTTCATCGGCTTCTATAAAAAAACGAAGAAGAGTTGAGGGAGACAACCCCTATGAGCGATCAGCCTATCGAACAGCCCCAAAATGTCCCCGGCAAGGTGCAGAAGCAGGTCTCGCTGCGCTTCGCGAAAGCCTGGGAGATCACCATCAAAAGCATAAAAATCCGTCTTGGCCGCTCGTTAATTACGGCGGCGGGCATCGCGCTGGGCATCGCGTTCTACAGCTCTGTGCGGGCGGCGGGACTGTTCCCCTCCACGGCGATTGGCCCGGAGGCGATTGCAGCCGGGCACCGGCAACAGTGGCTGGCGGTAATGGCACTGATGGTCTGCTTCGTCGGTATCATGAACTCGATGTTGATGTCAGTGACGGAGCGGTTCAAGGAGATAGGCACGATGAAGTGCCTGGGCGCATTGAACCGCGACATCGTGATGCTGTTCTTTCTCGAAGCGATGATGATGGGGCTGACTGCGTCTTTCACCGGCTGGCTGGTCGGTTGGCTGATAGTAGTAGTGATCCATATTTTCACGGGCGGATTCCAGCCCTCGTTCATTGCGGGCTCGGTGATGGAGATGCTGCTGTCGACGGGGATCGGAGTGGCCATCACGCTCATGGCCGCCATTCCGCCCGCCGTCCGTGCGGCTCAAATGCCGCCTGCCATCGCGCTTCGCTCGTCCATCTGATCCCGTTCCTCCGAACAAGAAAGGGTTTCCAATTCATGGGTTCCAATGAGTATGTTGTTCGCACAAAGGGCCTGATCAAGGAGTTCACGATGGGCGAGGAGACTCTCCGCGCTCTGAATGGGGTCGATTTGGACATCCGGCGCGGCGAGTATATTTCGATCATGGGGCCGTCCGGCTCCGGCAAGTCCACGCTCTTCAACGCGATCGGGGGCCTCGACAAGCCGACATCCGGCTCGGTTTTCATCAACGACGTTGACATGGCGCAACTGGACGCGGCGGAGCTGGCTTATCTGCGCTGCCATACCATCGGCTATATCTTTCAGTCGTACAACCTCATCCCCGTCATGACGGCTCTGGAGAACGTGGTTCTGCCGACGATCTTCGCGGGCATGCCGACGGACGACGGGATCGAACGTGGCATCGAGATGCTCAACAAAGTCGGCCTTGGCCATCGCCTGCATCACCGTCCGACGGAGCTTTCGGGCGGGCAACAGCAGCGCGTCGCCATCGCCCGTTCGCTGGCGAATCGGCCGTCCATCGTCCTCGCCGACGAGCCGACAGGGAACCTCGACCTCAAGACAGGCACGGAGATCATCGAGCTGCTGCGAGAGCTGAACCGCAACGAGGGCGTGACGATCATCTCCGCGACTCACGACTATAAAATGGTGGACGTCTCCGACCGAGTGGTCTGGATTCGTGACGGCAGGATCGCCAAGATCGAGGAGCGCGCCGACATCGACCTCAAAATCGGCGAAATGAACGTGAACGAGTAGATTGACTTTCCGACAAGAACCTATCTCCGATAGCGGAGGCGAGGAGAAGATCAGATGATGACGAATTGGAAACTAAGGGCTGGAGCGGCGGCGCTGCTGCTTATCGGCGCAGGATCCGGGGCCGTGCTGAAGGCGCGTGCACAGCAGGCTGACGAGCATCTGGGTTATCAGGACACCCCCATGCTGCCCGGCGGCAAATGGCATGTCCATGACGGCCTGCGCCCGCAGCCGAAGGAGATCGATCCCGGCACCTTCAGCTCTCAGGAGATGCCAGGCACACCGCCTTCAGACGCGATCGTGCTGTTCGACGGTAAAGACCTCTCCCACTGGAAGAACGGGAATGGAGGGCCGGCTGGCTGGACGGTTGAGAACGGTTACATGAAGATCGCGCCCAAGTCCGGCTCCATCTCTACTCGTGACGAGATCGGGGACTGCCAGTTGCATATCGAATGGTCGGCTCCGACGCCGCCAAGGGGAAGAGGCCAGGAGCGCGGCAACAGTGGCGTCCTATTCTTCGGCAGGTACGAGATTCAAGTGCTCGACAGCTATCAGGCGAAGACGTATCCGGACGGACAGGCTTCCGCCATCTACGGCACCTATCCTCCGCTCGTCAACGCGACGCGCAAGCCAGGCGAGTGGCAGGTCTACGACATCCTCTTCACCGTCCCGCGCTTCGACGGCGCCAAGCTGGTCAAGCCCGGCTACTTCACGGTGCTGCACAACGGCGTGGTCGTTCACAACCACGCGGAGCTGCTCGGCAACTCCAATCACCGTGCCCTGCCGAACTACGTAGCCCATCCGCTGAAAGGCTCGTTGGTTCTCCAAGACCACGGCAATCCTGTTCGCTACCGCAACATCTGGTACCGCGAACTGAAGGACTACGATCAGCCCTGACGCGCAAGCCTCTCCTCAAGCCGCCCGGCATTGTGCCGGGCGGGATTTCAAAGCAAAGACACCAAACCTGTCGCGGCGTACCCTGGCCTGCCTGCCTGCCACCAGG
>JANXLO010000581.1 GCA_025355115.1 Chthonomonadaceae bacterium | reverse complement strand
CGTCGGCGTCCGAGTGGCCCTCCAGCCCCCTATCATGGTCAATCTCAATGCCTCCCACGAAGAGCTTACGGCCTGCCTCCGGAGTCGCGAACTGATGTACATCGTACCCGAAGCCAGTTCGTATTTCAGATGGTGCGGCAGTTTGCGCAGACGGGGATGTCGAAGAGGTAGTTGCGAGTAGATGCTCCGCTAGAGCGAGATCATCTTGCCGAGTGATTTTGATGTTCGATGGGTCACCTGGAACCACGATGACGGAGGCGCCGAAGGCTTCGAGCAGCGAAGCTTCGTCGGTTGGCTCTTCTTCAACTTTCATGGCATCGAAATGTGCGTAAGCCGCTCGCAGGAGAGCTACTCTGGCGCCCTGGGGCGTCTGCACCGTCGTGAGGCCCTTCATGACTGTCCCTTCGATCTCAGCCGAGCGTGGGATGGTGGCACGAACCAGACCGTCAGCATCGATGCGCTTCACCGTGTCTGAGAGTGGGAGGCCGGGCACTGCCGCCCCGATCCGTCCCGAAGCCTCAATCACCGATGTGATGACGGACGCTGAAATCAGCGGACGGGCCGCGTCGTGCACTAGGATAATCTCAATCCCGAGCGGCAGCGCCTCGAGGCCGCGACGGACGGACTCGGCGCGAGTTGCGCCTCCCGCCACGACCGCACTGACCTTTGGAAACGCCGCAGCTACCTGCCGCACACGCTCCAGATCTTCCGCCCCTGCCACCACCACGATCGACGTCAAACCGGGATGCGAATCGAAGGCTGTCAGCGTTCTCTCCAGCACCGAGCGGCCAGCGAGCATCGCCCAGATTTTGTTCTCGCCCTTACCGAATCTTCTTGCTTGTCCCGCGGCGGGTAAAACCGCTGCTGCCGCCATTGCCGTTGCCGTCGTTTCGGATGCTGTTGTGTTCAAACGCCTCTCCCTCGTCCTCCCGCACCCGCGCGAAAATCATCTTGCCTGCCACCGTCTGCAGCACGCTCGTCACTATCACGCTCAGTGTGGAGTTCAGATAACGGCGGCCGTCCTCCACGACGATCATGGTACCGTCATCGAGGTAGGCAACGCCCTGATTGGCCTCTTTGCCCTCCTTGACGATGCCAACCGTCATCGCCTCTCCCGGGAGCACGACGGGCTTGAGCGCGTTCGCCAGCTCATTGACGTTTAGCACCTGCACACCCTGCAGGGCTGCGACCTTGTTCAGATTGAAGTCGTTGGTGACGATCAGCCCGTCCAGCGCCTTCGCCAGCTTCACGAGCCGCGTGTCCACCTCGTCGTCCTTGGCGGACTTGTCGAGCGCCTTGTCCCAGCTCCGCACGATCAGCGGCAGCTCCTTCTGCATGCTGTTGAGGATGTCGAGGCCGCGTCTACCGCGCGCGCGCTTAAGGCTGTCGCCCGAGTCCGCGATATGCTGCAGCTCATCCAGGACGAACCCCGGCACGTAGAGCGGCCCCTCGAGGAATCCTGCCCGGCAGACGTCTGCTATTCGCCCGTCTATGATGACATTGGTGTCCAGGATCTTACAGTTGGCCGTCGGGCTTGTCTCAGCGACCTCCTGCGTCGCGGCGGACGAGCCTCCTCGCGAGAGCATCGCCACCAGTTCCGTCTTCATGCTCATCATCGCGACGATTCCAAGATAGATAAAGACGACGCTGATGAACACCAGC
>JANXLO010000571.1 GCA_025355115.1 Chthonomonadaceae bacterium | reverse complement strand
TCCTGCGCTAGCGCAGGAACAAAAACGGGCCGCACCGCGGCCCGTTTCACATCAATTCAGAGCCGCTCACATAAGCCGGGACTTCTCCGCTTTGACCAGCGCGACAATGTGGTCAACGAGTTCCACAGTCGCCACAGCCGTTCTTACGCCTTTTTCGCGACGCATGCTCACTTCCACTTCGCCGTTCGCAAGCCCCTTCCCCACTACTACTTGAATGGGAATTCCAATCAGCTCCATATCCTTGAACTTTACTCCAGTTCGCTCATCACGATCGTCCAAAAGTGCGTCCACTCCGGCAGCTTTCAGCTCTTGATAGAGCTGTACCCCTGCATCGACGATAGACGTGTCCTTCATATTCGTGAGGACGATTCCGACTTCATAAGGCGCAATCGTGATTGGCCACATGATGCCGCTCTCATCGTGATGAGCCTCGACTGCGGACGCCAGAGTGCGACTGACGCCGAGCCCATAACAACCCATGAGAATCGGCGTCTTCTCTCCAGTTTCGCTCTGGTAGAGAGCCTGCATATCCTTGCTGTATTTGGTTCCCAGCTTGAAGATATGCCCGACTTCGATACCTCTGGCATCGGTGAGATGGCCTTCATCGCAACGTGGGCACTTATCTCCTGCCACCGCGGTGCGAATGTCCCCCCAGGTCGTTACCTGGAAATCATGGCCAGGCGTCACGTTGCCGAGATGCGCGTCCGCTTGATTCGCTCCGACAATGTAGTTGCCGCCCTGCTTCAACTCATTGTCCGCATAGATTGGCGACGGCTCGGCCAAACCAACCGGTCCTGCGAAACCCATCGGTGCTCCCGTAACGCGCAGAACTGTTGGGACATCTGCAAGTTCAACGGATTTGGCCCCCAGGACACGAGCGAACTTCGGAAGGTTGAGGTCGCGATCACCGCGTACGAGTGCAACTACAGGCTTGCCGTCTGCCGTGCAGATGATGGACTTAATGAGATGGCCAGCCTCAACATGAAGAAATGCACAGACCTCTTCAATGGTATGTGCACCCGGCGTCGATATGCTTTCAGACGCCTCAGGCTTGATCGCTTCTACCGAGGAAGTTTCGGGAACCTCCCCTCGCTCCGCGTTGGCGGCGTACGTGCAGCTATCACAGCGCAGTACGGTATCTTCGCCATTTTCCGTCAGCACCATGAATTCGTGGTTTTCACTGCCCCCTATCGAGCCGGGATCGGCCTCGACGGCGAGGTGCTCCAGCCCACAGCGACGAAATACGTTGCCATACGCCTGGTAGTTGGCCTTATAGATCGCGTCTAGCTTCTCCTCGCTATAATCGAAGGAGTAGCCGTCAAACATGGTAAATTCGCGACCTCGGATTAATCCGCCTCGCGGGCGGGGTTCGTCCCTCTCTTTGGTCTGTATCTGATACAGGTAAAGAGGCATCTGCTTCCACGAATGGACGGTGCTGCGCACGATGTCTGTGACGACCTCCTCGTGCGTGAACCCGAGAAAAAACTCTCGCTGATTTCTGTCCTTTAGCCCGAAAAGCACGGGAACAGCCGATCGACCTGTCTCGTCAAGAAGCTCCTTGGGGACGAGCACCGGCATATGTATCTCCTGCCCGCCGAAGGCGTTCACCTCCTCACGTACGATCTGTGCGATTTTCTCATGAACTCGCCAGCCAAGCGGCAGGTAGGAATATATGCCGGCTGCCACACTACGCACGAATCCGCCTCGCAGCAGCAGTTGATGGCTGATAAGCTCCGCTTCTCTGGGAACTTCGCGAAGCGTGGGAAAGAACAGTTGAGATGCTTTCATATAGTAGAAAATGCTCCAGCCTGGAAATGTATGAGCGTGATGCTTCGATCAGTCATATTGACTTGCCGAGTAAGCAGCCACAAGTTCAAATTTATCGTTGCTTATCTGATTTTGCCACGTGCGGCGATATACCACGTGTCTTCGACTTCCTCGCCTCTAAGAGTCGTCAACGAGTTGTGCATATTCACGCAGGTGCAGGCATGATTGGGGATGATCCTTACCTTCTCACCCACCTTCAGGGTCGTGCCTCGGCTCGCCATGAGATGGCCGTGCTCCTCGCTGATGCCTTCAAAAATCAGCTCCGGATGATCCATCACCTCACCGTAGGTTTTGTCAGCAAAGGGACTATCGCTTGCCATGGATTTAGTGCCTGCATCCACAACGATACGTCCGTCCGAGCGAACGCTTGTTACGGTCGCAAGCACGGTAAGTGCGCAGCGGTCTAATGGAGTGCCTCGCCGCATCTGAGTTCTGTCGTTGAATACGTAGACGCCTGGTCGCAATTCGGTAAGGCCGGGTTCGACCGAAAGCAGAGCAGCACCCGGAGTAGAGCCTACGCTCACTTCCTTGCAGTCCGTGCCCTGCCCTGCCAGTGCCTCGGCTGTCGCCCGCATCTGGGTAGCGACACGGCCAGCGGCCTCGGCATCCACTCCTCCATCACGACCGCGATAAAGATGGCCCTCATGCGTGAAGATTCCCAGGAAATCCAGGCCATCGAGTTCCGATATCTGACGAGCCAGCATCAGCGTCTCTTCGAGCGAGCGAGTACCTGCCCGGCCCAGACCGGTATCGACCTCGATCATCGCGCCCAGTCGAAAACCGTGCGCGGCAGCCGCCTTCGCCAATGGAGCGGCAGCCTCGAAGCTATCAAATCCTACTCGTACACGAGCGTGTTCGAGGAGCGACATCAGCCTCGCCACCTTGATCGCGCCGACGAGCTGATTCGCGATGAATATGTCCTTGAAGCCAGCATAGGCCATCACTTCAGCTTCACCTAGCTTCGCGACAGTAAGCCCGCTCGCTCCAGCCGCTGCCTGCATTCGTGCGATTTCCGGCGTCTTGTGTGTTTTAGTATGGGGGCGTAGCGTTTTTCCCCCTGCCCTCACCCTCTCCGCCATATCCGCGATGTTGCGTTCGAGCCGGTCGGCATCGACTAGCAGTGTCGGCGTATCAAGATCGTATAGGCTTTTCATCGTTCCCTCGACTGTCTGTATGGACAGGAAATCTCTGAGAGTAGTTGCATCGCTGCACCTCCCTACGTTCACTTTTCGAGACCTGATTTCCTTCGGTAAAACCGGAGCGGATCACTGCTAACAGGTGCGTCTCACAAGACGTAAAGAGGAGGAGTAAAACAGTGTGCGAACTGCTGCAATGCGGAGAATTTGAGAAGACGATGCTAGCAAGAACTGTTCTGCTTCAGATGGCGAACAGCAAAAAGATGGAAGCTTTCGTGCGTGGCAACGGCTGGGCGGTTCGCTCAGCCGCTCGTTTTGTAGCAGGCGAGACGGCCGAGGCTGCCATTGTGCCGGTTCGCGCCTTGAACGACCAGGGGATTACGGCCACACTCGATCTTCTGGGCGAGAGCGTAACGAACGAACAGGAAGTCGCGGAAGTACTGGATACCTATCTGCATCTGTTCGAAATCATCAGCCAGGAAAAACTGAACGCGAACGTATCCATAAAGCTGACCGCGTTGGGCCTTGACCTTGACCCAGAGCTTTGCAAACGCAATATGCTGCGTCTTCTCAAAGCCGCTGGGCCAGAGCAATTTGTTCGCATCGACATGGAAAGCTCCGCTTACACACAGGCGACACTGGATCTTTTTTACGGATTGTGGAATGGCCCAGACAAGTTCCGCAACGTCGGTGCCGTAATTCAATCCTATTTAAGGCGCAGCGCGGATGACATCGAGGATCTTATCAAGGCCCGTGCGCGAGTTCGGCTGTGCAAAGGGGCGTATAAGGAGCCTGCGAACGTCGCCTTTCCCGATAAGTCCGATGTGGACGCCAACTACGTTCGCCTCATGCAACGGCTTCTGTCAGATGGCAACTATCCTGGAATCGCTACGCATGACGAGAAGATGATCACCGCCACACGTGAATACGCGAGGGCGAACGATATCGGCGCGGATAGGTTCGAGTTTCAGATGCTCTTCGGCATCAGGCGCGATTTGCAGTCTCTTCTGATCAAGCAAGGCTATCGCGTTCGGGTCTACACTCCATTCGGCACCCACTGGTATCCGTATATGATGCGTAGGCTCGCAGAGCGGCCCGCCAATCTGTGGTTTGTGATGAAAAATGCACTTCGTGGCTGATCCATTGAGCATCGCAATAGGCCTCTTTGCCAACGAGGCCCAAAACCAACATTGCTGCAACCAGCCGCAAAGTAGCGGGATGGGCCTCTTGATGGGCTATATGGGAGACCAAAAGAAGCATGATTGACAAAGTATGAGTTTCCGCTGACGAAATGAACCATCCCGGTTCCGGCCCAAGCTTCCACATCCTCGGGATCACACTCGAACTCAATTTAAAGCTGTTTCGCAACTCTCTCGGCGCGGGGACGTTTGTACTCGATGTGGTACGCGTCAATATCCGCCAGGGCGCGCTGCAGCCAGTTGTGCGTCTCGGAAAGGCTGCCCACCCCCAGATACGCTTCCGCGCGCAGCAGCGAGACATCTATCCTGTCCCCGAGCTCCTCTGCTTCCAACACGGTTTGCTCCTCCACAATGGCAAGCGCTTCCGAGAGTCGCCCCGCCTGCAATAGCAGTGAGGCTTTGTCCCATCTCCGCAGGGTCACCTCGCTCGCAATACCCGAAGTCTCCGCGGCCCGGCACGCCTGATCCGCCAGCGGCAGGGCGGCTTGCGGCTCCCCACTCAGGCTCAGATACTTC
>JANXLO010000553.1 GCA_025355115.1 Chthonomonadaceae bacterium | reverse complement strand
GAGCAGGCCCATCTCCCATGAGGCGGGCGTGCTCCAAGCGGAGAGCTTGCCGTCCCGATCCCAGACCCGCACTCGCCACCAGACTCGCTCTCTCGACTGGAGCGGTTTGCCGCTGTAGACGACCTGCGTGGATCGGTCGGTGTTCACTTTTCCGCTGTTCCACAGGTCGCCCTGTCCTGCCTGAATCGCCTGCGCACTGTCCGCACAGATTATCTGATACGCGCTCTGAAGCTCGCCCCGGCGTGCGGAGGTCAACTGCCACGCAAGCCGAGGCTGCATGGCGTCGATGCCGAGCGGGTTGGCGCGATATTCGCACCGTAGCGCCTCCGGATGGATGCCCCCCGCGGCCGCTATGCCCAACAGCAATGTCGTCAACAAACTCATGAGTTCACTATCTCCTATACTGAAAAAGAGGTCGCGGCCAGCCAGTGCGCCGCCGGATACCAGACAGTTCTCCCCGCCGCCCTCATCTTCCTGCAAAGCTCACCGCTCACCGCACAAAGACCGCGTTGCCGCCCTGTCGTCTCCGATCCTGAATTCAGTTGAGCAACGAAATTTTTTTCTCTTCCGACTGCGTAAGTGACTGTATGCTCAGCTGGTGCCATCTGGAAGGCCACCTGGTTAACTGACTCTGGAAAGGAAGGCGTCATGTCAAACTCACAATTCCATGAAATCGTGGTTGGATATGATGCGAGGATCGTATGGAGCGAGCAGAGATTGTCCTGCGGCGACATCTATTCGACAGGGGACTTCCGCTATTATCTTATGGTTGATGAGCCCTATTCGACGGACTACATGGTCTGGCCTTCCGTTTTCGATAAAGGTTCGCTGATCAAATATGGCGTGGATCTGTTTGGGCAGTGGCTGCAGGATCGTCTGCCTTTGCCTGAATGGACAGGGCCTGTCAATGGAACATGGGAGCATCTGTCCGCGATGAGGCTGTATCTTCAGGAGAACAGCGCTGCGATAAAGCGGTCATACTGGGTCATAGCCGTGAGTGTATTTTATGAGAAAGAGCGCCCTGACGACTGTTATTTCAGTAGGAATTCAATCCAAGCCGATCCTCCGGTTCAAGATGCCCGTTGGCAGATGCTGGGCTATGACGTCTCCGACTACTCTCTCAACAGTGCGCTTAACGCGTATTGGCCGCAAGAGCCTGACAAGAGAAGCAGGTGGAAGCATCTTCTGAACGAGCATCATCTGTTTGCGGACATCGATGACGCTCGCGAGTTCAGGGATTTTGTAGATCAGAATTATGGTTTCCGAGACGAGCAGTACACCTACGGCATCTATCGTGTAATAGACGTGTAGACTCTCTGGCAGTCGAGAACCACTTTCGACTATATGAACGATTGATCGGTAGAGGGATGCCTTTGTGTTTTCGGTGTGAAAAGTATCCTCTGCAAGGCTGAGCAAGCTAGCTGTAAGAATGTTCGTCTGACAGGCGAGAAGAGTCACAGCAAGACACAAAGTCAAAAAGAGGAAAGGAGCAGGCAGTCTGTTCGGTGCCGCACAGAGCCTCGTTTCCTATCTCTTTGCATACCTTTGGCCATTGCGTGAGTTGCCCTCTTCCCCTGTATGCCATAATGTGGTGAGCGGTAGATTCCACTCGCTTCGAAGTCTACCTATGAGGGCGGGGGAGTACGGCATGTTTGGGCTGATGATGCGGCTGCGGCTGCTTAGCGGGCGGAATGTGGCGCGGGAGATGTGGCGGCGAAACCCGATCGTGTCGGTGGCTGTCGGGCTGCTGGCGACGGCGCTATTCGGGGGCGTCTACGTCGGGTTCCTGTTCATCTTTGGCATCGCCGTGCGACTCAACATGCTGGCCGAGACGATCTATCAGATCTTCTATTTCCTGTTTCTGTTTCTGCTGGCGGGCGCCGTGCCCTTCGTCTCGGCGACCCTGCTCCAGTCGTCCGACTACGCCCTCCTCTACTCCTCGCCTGTGCCGCCCCGCGCCATCGTCGCCGCGAAGCTCCTCGACGCGACGGTCGTCAACTCCCTGCAGTTCGCTGTGCTCGGCGTTCCGGCAATAGCCGCCTGCGCCAGCGCCGCCGGGCTGCCCCCGTGGGCCTGGCTGCTCGTTCCGCTTCTCGTCGCGCTCTTCGTGCTGCTGCCCGCTCTGCTGACCGCATTCGGGCTGCTCATCGCGCTGGCTACGCTAGGAATGCGGAGGCTGCGCGGGGCGATCACCCTCGTCAACGCCATCACCGGCGCGGTCGTCTGCCTCACCATCGTCACCGAGATCGGTCATCAGGGGCTGGGGCGGCACGGCTTCGCGCAGATACTGAGCGGCCAGACTTCGGGGGTGATTCAGACATCTGCCGTCGCGCACCTCGCGCCCTCCGCCTGGTTCGCCAGGCTCATGCTGACGCTCAACGAACACGACAGCGGGGAGAGCTTGAGGGCGGGAGGACTCATTCTGCTCGCGGTAGGGGGGCTGTTCGGGGCCTGCGTCGCGCTCGGAAGCAGGCTGCTTTCGGCGGCGAACGTCGCGGAGGAGAGCGACAGCGGCCTGCTATACGGGGAGGAAAGGGCGGCTCGAAGCGGATGGCGACGGCTGTTCTCGTCCCCGGTCGCCGCTCTGGTGCGCAAGGATTTCACCTATTTGCGCCGCGACAGTGTGCTCCCCGCTCAACTTGGGATGCCGCTGATTCTGTTCTGCATTCCGTTCGTGCTCGCCACGCAGAACCGGGAGTTCCGCAATGCCGACGAGCTCTATCCGGTCGCGGTGCTGATGACGGCCGTGATCATTTTCATGCAGACCAGCATCCTATCGCTCTCCTCCATCGGGATCGAGAGCCGGGCGTTCTGGATACTGCGCGTCTCCCCAAACTCCGGTGCAGCCCTGCTCACGGCAAAGTTCTGGATGAGCACACTCTTCTGCGGGGGCATCGGGATCGCGCTGACTCTGCTGACAGGCCTCATGCTGCGGCTTAGTTTGACGGCAGTCGCCATTCAACTGGCGTTCGTTGTGCTCTGCACCGCCGGGCTTTGCGGGCTCGGAGTGGGGCTGTCCGCCTCGCTGCCGCGCTTCGTCTACGAGAATCCGGCCCATCGGGTGAGCGCGTGGGCGCTGATCCTGGGCTTCTTCACCACGACCGGCTATCTGCTGTTGACGGGCGGAATTTTCCTTGGATCCTACCTATTTGTAACGCAGACGGAGTTCTATGCGCCTCGCGCGGTCTTCGCCTTCGCCGTGTTTCTGTTCCTGACGCTCACCGCCTTCGCCATCTTCGTGCCGCTGGGCGTAGGAGCGCGGCGGCTGGAAAGCTATCCATGGGAGCACTGACCGAGCCGCCGGAAACTGAAGCGTCCTCGGGGCCGCCGAAGCGTCGTGCGCCTTCGCTCACACGGCTGCAATGGACAGCGATCGGGGCAGTGTTGGTGCTGACGGGCACGTTCATGCTGTTTCCAATTCTGGATTGGAAGCAAATGGGCGAGCGTCGTGCGCTGAGTCTGTCCAACATCCGGCGCATCGCGACTGGCAGCCTGCTCTACTCTCAAGACTGGGATGGTCGGCTAATGCCTATCGCGGAGCCTCTGCCCGACGGCTCGTGGCAGACCTGGCCCGACTCGTTGCGGCCCTACGTCGGCAGCCCCTCCACTTTTCAGAATCCCTCGAATCCGTTCACGCGATCGACGCGGCATCCGACATCCGGCTACTCTATCCGCGCTGGCTATGCCCTGAATCGCCGCTTCTGGAACACCTTCTCCAAAGGCCCGTTTCCTCTGGAAAACCTGGAGATGCCTGAGCAGACCGCGCTGCTGGTGGAGGCAGGACCGCTGCGCCCCGATCCCAACATCCCCCGCGCCGCCGACTCCTCTGCGTTCGGGGTGCTCGACTACGGAGACATGACCGACCGTCTGGGGGGCCTCTGCCCCTACCCATCCCTGCACGACGAACGCATGGCGGTCGTCGCCGCCGATGGCCACGGCGTCATGATCAGTGTGGAGCACTATCAAAAAAAGGGAGTCCACGACATCCTCTGCGGACGCATAGGCGGCAACCTGTACAACTGGAACGGCGGCCATCCCAATGGCGAAACGGATCGCCCGCCCCGCGAGTAGACGACATTAGCGATCTTCTAAGTGCGCGGGGCTACGCCGGGAGGATTTTTTGGCCTCTGCTGCGTTCCCACTTCGTGCTCCCCAATCACCGCTACACGCTCCGGCACATCCACATCCGCATCGTCGACGGCATCCACAATAGTTTGATGCACATCGATAGCACTCTCCGCCGCGCCAGGATCAGGGCCGCCCTGTTCCATCTGTTGCACGCGGGAATGAAGTTGCTCTCCGGCGGGAACCTCTATAGACTGAGCCATTCGTGGGAAAATCACCTTTAGCGCCATCTGAATGACTCCAGCGACCGGAACCGCCAGGATCATGCCGACTATGCCAAGCAGCG
>JANXLO010000493.1 GCA_025355115.1 Chthonomonadaceae bacterium | reverse complement strand
GAGTTGTCTGTCCCTTTTCCTGGCGGATGACTGTCCCCTGATAGGCCTTCGCGTTGGCATAGACTGCGGTCATTTTCTTATAGATCTCTGTTGGATTGCCCTGCGCGTGGGCGGCTCCAGAGAGAGAAGTGATTGCGAGCGCAAATACAGAAGCCGTAATAAGGACTGGCTGTGCAGTTGCCCTCATCGCGACGGACGTGAAAAACGACATGAAATGTCTCCTTGTACGGGTTGCCGCGCCAGGCGGCGAAGATTTATCCTGTGTCGTGGGCTGATAGCCTCGGCGTGAGACAGAAACACCGCACACGGACAAACAGTGTAGTATACCATACGAAGACTGCTAACCATTTCGTTTGGTAAGCGAAAACCTGGCCGCAACACCAAATGAGAACTTCACTTGGAATCTGCTTTGTCCGCATTGACGAAGAGGCCGGAGAGTGTCATCTGCCGAGCACTGAGGGGCCAAATCGCGACCAGTACGGTATTTGTAAATCGATAGGTAAAGTAGGATCCTTCTGCGAATTTCTCGGCGCTCCGCGTATCGAGTCGATGACCAGCGAGATCGAACACCGCGATATCCGCCGATAGACCCTCCCGCTTGTAGTCCAGGAGATAGAGGCTGAAGCGATGGGATTTGCCGTCTGATGAGTTGATCCTCACGATGAGCGGCTTCCCTTCACTGCTGGAAAAGGCGGTAGGCTCGCGAAGAGGCACTCCCGGCCCATGCACAGGGAGGCGAATATCCTCCAAAACCGCAGCCTTGTCTAGGTCGATTTCAGCATCTTGTTCAGCCAGACTCTCATCGAAAGGATTGGTGACGAACGTCACCTCTCCAGTGCCTCGTTGCAGAAGGAGACTAGGAATTTGGAAAGTGGAGCGTCCTCCTTTTATCGGCACCAGGAAGGCTTCGCTTCCGTATTTGCCGACCCAGTTGCCCTGCGTCGTATCGTCACGTCTCAAGAATTCCGCCTCTGTCGCGCCATTCACTGGCAGGATGAGCAGAGGCAATTTTTCCTGATATCGCTCCCTCCCTTCCTTCATCACAATGAGAGTCATCTCCATTAGCGTGTTCTGCGCGACTGAAGGCGCCAAGATCGGCATTGGGACTACCACATGCCCGCCTAGCGGCACGTGAATCGTGCTGACGCGAGTGGATATCAGCTTGGCAACTTGTCGGCTTGGAAAGAGCGTCAGGACTACTTTGAGCTGCAGGCTATCGCCTGCGAACTCGTCATTGAACAGCACTAGCGAACGAGTGACTGTCCTCCCGGCAATCAAACGTGGCCACGAGGTGCCCCACTCCCCACGGCCATCGGAGGGAGTATTCGCGTTGTCGAAATCCCGGTCGAAGACGGCGACGGGTGCAAACGAACGCTGCAGACGCTTCAGTGACGGATCGCTCCAAGGATCATGCGGGTTGAGGAGCGATCTGCCGCCCTGCTCGAGTGAGTCGGGCGAAAGATGAGGGTCAGGGAAAGCTGCAGAAGTCAATCCTGCAATAACGCCTGGCCACACATCGATGAGGGTGTAGGGCCGAATATCGGCATTGTCGTGCTCGCGAAGTGCACGCGTCGTCATGGCGAACCAAAGCGGCCCCTGAGGCTTAGCGCCAAAGGGCCAGACATACTCTCCCTGCCCGAACGGCCTGTCTGTGCGAGCTTTGCCACCTGCGGCATTCGGGGTGCCAGCGGACTGCGAGTAGTGCGCTATTTCGGTAAAATTGTGCCAATTCGGATACTCTACATTGTCGTCGATCGAGGAGGGGCGGAGCGGATCCATCTCACTTGCCGCCACATAGAGTTTCTTCATAAACTTCTCTGGCGCCCCAAACAGCTCATTTTCGAGGCTCCACTTGACCACGGATGGATGGTTTTTGTCGCGGAGGATCAGTTCGCGCAGGTGCTGGACGAATGCCTCAGGCATGATGGAGACATTACTCGAGTGATCTCCCCCGCCCCGTATCGCCGTTTCTGGGATGACCAGCATGCCAAGCTCGTCGCAGACGTCCATCATGTAGCGTGTGCAGGGAACCTGATGCATTCTGATGACGTTGAAATTCAGCCGCTGGTAGTTATGCACGGTCTGAGGCCAACCGCCTGAAGTCCTGGTAGGTGGCAGAAAGCCCGGCAGGCGTGCGAATGCATCGGTGCCCAGCGTGCCTTCCGGCAAGCTGTCACCTCTGAGATTGAATCTTATCCCATTCAGAGTATACGAATTCCCACGTTGGCCAGGCGTGCAGAAGCCAAAATGAACGACCTCGGTCTGAAGTGGCACTCCTGTCGCAGCGGCGCTTGCCTGCCAAAGCTGAACACGAAGACGATGCAGAACAGGTCTAAAATCTGGCCGATACGGAACATTTGGCCACCACCAGGAGGCTCGACCGGGAGTCCAAACCACGCTGCCAAGTCCTACCTTGACTGTTTGACCTGGCGCAAGGGCAACTGCCAGATCGGGAACTGTCGGGTATCTCCAATTTGCCGTTGCAGTCGATTCGATGAAAAGTGACTTGAGTGAGACTTTCCGAGACAGCAGCGAGGCATTCGTCAAGGTCACATCACAGCCAAGTCTGCCGGTCGATGTATCCGGCCTGACGAAAACATCACTGATGTAGACGATGGGATAGACCTGAAGGGAGACGCCACGGATAATTCCCCTCGCATGCCGGTCGTTCCACTCGGTCGCGGCAGGTACAGTAAACTTTCCGGCCGCATCCCTGAAGAAGGTGCGGTCTCGAACATCGACTCGCAGCACCGCAGTTTTTCCAGGCGTCACGAACCGGCTGATATCCACTCGGAACGGCGTCCAGGCGGACAGGTGAACCCCTACCTTCTGAAGATGAGTGCTGTCAGGCCCTACAAAAACTGTCGCTTCCCAATTGACCGCCTCGAACAATATAAGCGTAGCCTGCTCGCCCCCTCCGGAAACTCTGGGAACATCAATGTGGCGCTCATAAGTGCCGGAAGTCGCTGTTGGAAAACCGTTCAGCCGCCAGCCGCCAGCCGGAACGGCCAGTACTTTAGGCTCGCTGGCTGGCGTATTCGGGCGAAAAGTCCAAGCTGTAGTAGAGGCGAGGTCGATCTCAGTAGCGGGTGCAGCCTCGCAAGGCGGGCTAAGATGAAAG
>JANXLO010000467.1 GCA_025355115.1 Chthonomonadaceae bacterium | reverse complement strand
GTCGTCAGAGTTCCGCCCAGGCTTCCGATGGTGAGAATGGGAAGCTTGGAGTTGTCGTGGACGGAGCCGGAGAACATGTTGGAGAGCCAGAGCAAGCAGGTGTTGTCGAGCACCGACCCCTGGCCTTCGGGCATAGCCTGCAGCTTTCCGGCGAGGTAGGCGAGCTGGCTGATGTAGTACTGCGTAATGCGCAGATAGTCCTCGGAGGTGTCGTGATGCGAGGCGGGATGATGGGAGTCGCGAACCCCAAGGAACGGGTAGAATAGGCCCGACAGGTCGCGGCACATCAGCATCGTTGCGATGCGGGTCTTGTCCGTCTGTATCGCCAGAGCGACGACGTCGCACATCAGGCGCATATGCTCGCGGATGTCCTCCGGCAGACCGTTGTCCGGGCGCTTCATTCCGATGAACGACTTGCCCTTGTCCTTCGCACGAACCGCCGCTTTGCCCATGTCGCCGCGCATCCGCTGAGCGCGCTGCTCTACCTCGCGGACACTGGATAGGTATTCGTCAAGCTTGTTGCGGTCGTCGTGGCTGATGCGTCGGCGAAGACCGCTCGCCTCATCGCTTACGCGATCCAGAATGCTTTCAAGGCGACGGCTCCCGCTGTTCTCGAACAGGCTATCGAAGGCGAGCGAAGGGTAGACCTCCGTCGGAACGGGCGAGTCTGCGCTTTGCCAGGAGATGTGGGAGCTGTAGGCCATCGAAAAATTTGTCTCGTGGTAGCCAGTCAGGGGCTGCTCGCACGCCAGCACGAGACTTGGCTGAACCGCGTCCTGCCCGATCTTTGCGGCCAGCACCTGATCAATGCTGATGCCACCGTGCAGCACCGCGCCTCTGGTGAGGGGCATCCCCGAGAGCAGGTTGCCGGTCATGCCGGGGTGAATTCCCACGCCAGTCGCAGGCTTGTTGAACAGACCATTGATGACGTTGAGCTTCGTTCTGAAGGGCTCGAGTGCTTGGAGGCTTTTGCTCAGCTCCATCGTCGCGCCTTCGCCCTTCGCCCACCAGTGATCGGGGTTGATGCCGGTGCCCATGAACTGAACGACGAAGCGCTGCGGCGGTGCACTTGGTGCCTTCGCAGCCTCGGCAGCCGCTCCCCAAACCGGCAGGGATTCCAGCCACGGCAACGCCATGACAACACCGGCTCCACGGATAAAAAGGCGCCGAGAGAGCGGCTTCGCCGGTTTTTGATCTTGATTCGACATAGTGTTCAGTCCCTTGCCAGAGTGGTGGTCGATGCGCGGCGATAACGGAATTGCCGGCTTGTGACTATAGTGTCAACTAGCGTTTCGAAACGATAGTTTCCAGCGGCCAGTCGCGTCTGCATCTGCTGGAGGATAGTGTCGTCCGAAAGCTGCAGACTGCGCCCTAATGCATAGGACAACATCTTGCGGCCAAAAGTGTCCAGAAAATCCTGCTGCCTCTGCTGGCGGATGAACTCCTGGAGTCCCGCGACGCCGGAGCGATCGGCCCCGCCGGGGAATGGCGCTCGGACGTCCACCGGCTTGCCACCCAGATCCTTGCTTCGTAACTCGCCGATCGGGCCGAAGCCCTCGAACACAAGGCCATAGGAGTCGAATCGTGCGTGACATCCGGCGCAGGCCGGGTTCGCGCGATGCGCCTCGAGCGCCTGACGCAGAGTCAGATTGCCCATCTTGCTTTCATCGTTTGGCAGTGCAGGCACTGTCGCGGGCGGAGGGGGAATAGTCTCGCCCAGCACCCGCTTGACGACCCAGTTGCCGCGCTTCACGGGGCTTGTGCGCAGGCCGGGAGAGTTCTTGGTCAGAAACACCGCCATTGGAAACAGGCCACCGCGGCCGTAGCGGTCGGCGTCGTCCACGCGAACCCAGTCGGTCCCATTTGCCTTCACGTCGGTCATACCATAGTGCTTTGCGAGCGAAGCATTGACGAAAGTATACTTCCCGTAGAGGAGATCGAGCACGGAGCGATCCTGCTGAAACTCATCGACGAGAAAGTGCAGCGGCTCCTCGAACATCGCCTCACGAAGCCCGTCGTTGAAGCTTGGGAAGCGCTCACGATCCACCGCGTTATGCTCCTCGAAACGGCGAAAGTCCAGCCAGTTGCCCCCGAACTCCAGAGCCAGAGCTCGAACCCGAGGATCCTTCAGCATCCGGTGCGCCTGCACGGTGAGCACTTCTGGGCGGTGCAGATCGCCTGCGGCGGCGTGTGACAGCAGCTCTTCGTCCGGCATGCTCGACCATAGAAAATAACTCAGCCTGCTTGCAAGCGCGTAGTCGGAGAGCGGCTCTACGCTTTTAGAGGTCGGAAGCGCGGCAGGCGGCAGAGCGATAGTCCGCAGCCCAGTGGATGTTCCTGCTCTCAGGGAGGGCTTGACGGGCGCTTCGGGCGCCTCAAGATCCATGCGGAACAGGAATTTCGGCGACATCAGAATGCTCACTACCGAATCGCGGATGGCATCCTCGTGGGTCAGGGCCTCCTTCTGCCGCAGAGTCTGATAGAACGCCAGGAGTCCGGCTTTCTCTGCATCCGTGAGCGGACGCCGATAGGCTCGGCGGGCAAAAGTGAGGAGCGCGGCGCGATGCAGTGGCTCCGCGGCTAGACGGGCCTTTTCCGTCGCTCGAATGGTAGTCGAGACCCATTTGAAATGGTCTTCGATCGCTTTAAGGGCAGGTGCTTCAGCGCCGTTCTTGACCGCTTTCGCAAGGTAGAGGTCCGCCAATCGCTTTATCTTTGCATCGGACGTGGAATCAGGATCTTCGGCCCGCACAAAGTTAAACTCAGGGTCGTTGATAGTGCCAGCCTCGGCGCGCTCGTATACGAAGAACTCTCGGTGCATCCGCTCAGGAATGAAGGCGACCGTATTGAAATCAAGCCACATTCGGTCCAGTGTTCGGCGGCCGTTCTCGTCAAGGACCAGCTCCATGAGGGGCGTGTCGTCGCGGAAGTAGCCCATCGAGTTGTGCAGCCCGGCGGTCAGCAGTCGACCCTTATCGCCCGGGTCATCGACGAACATCCTACCGCGTTCCGCTATGTAAAACGCATCCGGAAAGACGCTGCAGAACCTGCTGAACGACGCTAGATAGGGGGCTCGCGCCGCCTCATCCTGCGGCACGTAGAGGTCGGGATCGGCAGGATCGGTCACAGTGCGGGCAGGCTGCGGGCGACCGCCATTACGTCTGGCAGGAATCGTCTGGGTCGCTGGCACCCCGCCAATCTGAAGCGCACCGGCGTTAACCATCCTGCGGTGAGTGGCGTACTCCCGGTCCTTCCAGAGCACGAAGCACTGGCCCCCATTGGAGAATCCGCGAGGAACCTGAAGGTTGGCGAATTTCCAGGCGGCACGCTTGCGCAGACCTAGTGCCCAATCTCGCATGGCGATACAGCCAGCATGCACATCATTGTGGCGCATCTTGTCCGGGGCGGGCAGCGCGTTCCACTGCGCCTGAAGCTTTGCGATAGGGCCAACCTTCTCGCCAGGCGCGTTCAGTGTGCTCCAGACGAGCTCCAGGTAGCGAGGACTGACCTTTGCTTCGGCAGCGACTGTCTGAAGGGTCGCTCCCGGCGCGCCGAGGAGTGCTCGGTGCCGATACCGCCAGGCAGCCTGGAAGTAGTCCGCATAGTCCGTAGGTTGCCGCTTGTAGAAATCGACGATGCGCAGGATGCAGTATTTGTCGCGATCTGTCTCTGCCAGCACAGGATGGGACGCGAACTCGAGGCCTGCGGAGGTCAGGACGAGGTGATCGGCGATCTCCTTCGCCGCTGCCACATACTTCTTCATCAGAGCGGGGGAGAGAGTGAGGGACTCGCCAGAGTTGTCGAAGCCCTCCTGGTTCGCCGGGTCGACGGGAAACTCTCGAGTGGGGCGCAGGTCGAATCCCATGAGGTCGCGGATGGTGTAGTCGTACTCCGCGTTGCTCAGTCGGCGCGCCAGCACCGGGCCGGGATCGCCGGCGGTCCGATGTGCCTCAGAGGCCCTTACAGCGCGGATCCAGCCGATCACGGCCTCGCGCTGCTTGGCGGAGGGCTGCCTGGCGACGTTGGGGGGAGGCATCTGCTTCGCGTCCAGCTTCTCGAGCACGAGCGCCCAATGAGGGTAGTCACGCGCAACGGAAGCCATGCTTGCGTAGGAGGTGAGATCAAGCTGCGCCTGGGGCTTTTCCTTGCCGTGGCAGGAGACGCAGTAGGTCTGCATGAAAGGCCGAATCGTGCCCGTGAACTTCTGCTCGAGCTCCTGACTGGTCAGGCGCGGCGTCGACGGCGCAGACTTTCCAGCCCATGCGAACACAGACAAAAAAACGCAAGCGGAGCCAAGGAAGCTCCACATATAAGGATTGAACCTGAACTTACGACCCATCGTTTTATACGACTCCTGTTTCCTGCGCTCCTTCCATTATACACTTTTGCCCGCGGAAAAGCATCCTATTCGGCGATGAGATCAGGGCAACCGGAGGAATGTATCGGGCACAGAAATCAGGGTAGGGGTGAGGTGCCGGGTGCGTTTGAATCGAGCGGCTTGGAGAGCGCTGCCTCTATTTCACTGTTCAGCTTCTGCCAGGCGGCGTCCTTTTCGCCGGGGCGATCAGCGGGCTCGTCGAGGACAGCCTTTGCCGCCGTGAATTGGCGATAGGAGATGCAAAGACGCACGAGCGCATAGCGGCTCTCCCTGTCCGTTGGGTTTGCTCGGATGGCGCCTTTGAGCCGCGCCGAGCTTCGGACATACTCCTGGTACGCCTGATACTGAAGCAAA
This sequence comes from Chthonomonadaceae bacterium, assembly GCA_025355115.1. Lineage (GTDB taxonomy): Bacteria > Armatimonadota > Chthonomonadetes > Chthonomonadales > Chthonomonadaceae > JANXLO01. The sequence continues at coordinate 584 of JANXLO010000467.1, read as the reverse complement.
GCACTGTGCCCTCCTCGGGATGGCCGGATCGTTGCAAAGAGTGTCCGAGGCTATAGAGGAGCGGGCCTGGATCGGAGGCGTTCTGTTTGGCGATCCGAAGTTCGCTGGCCTCCTCCTCCCACTGCTCGAGACGCATGAGTGACCGTCCCAAAGAGGCATGAATGCCTGAGTCATGCGGCCTAAGGGCGAGCGCTTTCCTGTAGCAGTCTATGGCCTCCTTCAGACGCGCCGCGTTGTTCAGGTCGCCGTAGATATGGCCTAGCAGATCCCAGTAATCCCCCTCATCCCGATGCGACTGGAGAGCATGCAGAATGTACCGCTCCACTTTCTCGCGGTGAATTGCACCGTCTTTCTTGCAGAAACGATGCCCTCTGCATGGGCGTAGCTAGCTGAGCTCACTCAAACCGTCAGGCGAATCACGGCCGTCGTAATTGCTTGCACACGGATGACAGCAGGCAGGATAAGCGAATAATAGCATAGCCTCATGCCAGCAAGATGCTAGCAATGCCTTGATCACACACATTTTTCTTCAAGTAGTTAAAGCATTCCTCACTTCCTGAAAAAAATATTGAGCGTCACACTAA
>JANXLO010000456.1 GCA_025355115.1 Chthonomonadaceae bacterium | reverse complement strand
CGGCGGTAGTCCACCTTGTTCACAAGCGACTGCGTCTTGATGAGGCTGCCGGTCTGCGCGTCGATCACCTGATGGTCGGAGGTCTCCTGCGCGAACCAGTAGGCGTACCGGCTGTCCCAGTGCTGCGTATAGAGCGCCTTTCCAGCCGTGTTGAATCGCCAGAGCGCCTTGCCCTCATGACCCGGTGCCAGGCTGGTCAACGTCAGGCCGATGGGCAGTTCCGGAACATCGTGGTAGCCGCCACGCCCCTGGAGCACGGCAGGGGTTCCGTCAGGGAGATGCCCGAATACGGGCGTATTGTAGTGGGTGAGTGAGTCCTCGGAGACCCACTTTGTTCTGCCGGTGGTCTTGTCGATGCCGCGCAGGTAGTTCCAGGGGTCGGCGGACTCGCGCTTCGGGTCGTCGGCATCGCGCGGCTCCATGTTGAGAACCGTGTCGCCGACGAGCATTGGCTCGAACTGCTTGTTGAAAGGCCGCCCGCTGGTGGGCTTCCACCGGTGCATCCAGACGAGATGCCCTTTGTAGTCGTAGCATCCCAGGGAACCACTCGTATTGTAAAACCAGACGTGCTTGCCGTCCGTGACGGGAGAGGCTGAGGTCGAATCGCTGAAGCCATAGGCGTAGACGCTGTCCTCGGTGCCAGGCAGATCCGCCGTCCAGAGAATGGCACCGGTGCGGGTGTCCAGGCAGTACCCGACTATCTCATGCCCTTCCTTCTTTTTTGCGTCCGCCGACAGCGGCTTCATCGTAGTCAGAAAAAGCCGATCTCCCCACACCGCGATACCGCTCTGTCCTTCCTCGGGCAGCGCAGTTCGCCAGACGATATTCTCATTGCGGCTGACGCTCCACTTGACAGGAACATTGCGGCCAGCCGCGCTCCAGTTCCCATTTGGCCCAGCAGGCTGCGGCCAGTTGTCGGCAGCCGCGAGCGGTAACGAGATGGCAAGCAGAGCAAGAATGACGAGTCCAAGGCGATGTGTTTGAGGTCGCATCTTGCGCAGTGCTCCTGTTCAGATAAAGAAGGATAGCTCGCTTCGCTCACAATAAACGCATCCGTGGCCGAAGGTCACACCGATCGAAGTGCGCTGCAGCGAAGGGCTAGCCCATTAATCCCTCTGCATTTCCCTGCATTTCTTTGCGTCTCTGAGCCAGCGTGAGACACCCCGTCTTTGACTCCTGCATCTCTCCGCGTCTTTGCGCCTTTGCGCGAGTTCTCCGGCCTGTCGCGAAATGCCTGCACTGGTCATTTTGTTGCGGCGCGACGAGCTTCGAGCTCTTCCCATCGGGCATAGAGGCGAGCGACGTGCGCCTGCGCCGCATGAAACATATCGGTCGCGGCCTGGAGCTTGCGGTGATCTGCAGCGATGGCCGGATCGGTGAAGACGGACTGCTTGGCATCGACTTCGGCCTCCGCAACGGTGATCACGGCTTCCATGTCGTTGAGCTCACGCATCTCAGCGGTCGAAAGGCGTCTCAGTGCGGGGGCGGCAGGTTTTGGGAGGGGCTTTGGCTCGGCTTTGTGGGCAGGGGCGGCAGCCGCAGCTTGACGGTCGCGCTCGGTGCGCTCCCACTGCGAGTAGTCCGCGAAGTAGGCTCCGACGCCGTTTCCATCCAGAGCCAGCAGTTCGTCCGAAATCGCGTCGAGCAGATACCGGTCATGGGTGACCAGCACCAGAGCGCCGGGAAACTCGTTCAGGCTCTCCTCCAGGACGGTCATCGTAGGGATGTCGAGGTCGTTGGTCGGCTCATCCAGAATAAGGATATCGCACGGATGCAGCATGAGGTTAGCGATAAGGATGCGGGCCTGCTCGCCGCCAGAGAGCGCACCGACAGGCATGTCCATGCGATCTGTCGAGAACAGAAACCGCCGCGCCCAGGCAGCCACGTGCATGGAGCCGCCCTGAAACCGAACGGTGTCTCCGCTCGGGCACAGGGCCATCCGCAGCGAAACGGACTTGTCGAGCGTCTCGCGATTCTGGTCGAAGTAAACGATTCGAAGGTCATCGGCACGGCGGATCGTTCCGGCGTCCGGCTTCAGCTCGCCGGTTAGCAGGCGGAGAAGTGTGGTCTTGCCGCTGCCGTTGGCGCCGAGCAGACCCAGCCTCGAACCTGGCGTCAGCGTGATGTTCAGATGCTGAAACAGCGTCCGCCCGCCCAGCGTCTTCGAAACGTCCCGCGCTACGAGCAGTTCCTTCGTTTTGCGATCCGTGCCGGTGAAATCTATGGCGGCGGTGCGTTCGGTGGTGTTGCGCCCGCGCACATCTGACAGCTCTCCAATGAGTTTGTGAGCCGCCTGAATGCGGTAGTCGGCCTTGGTGGTTCTAGCCTGAGGCCCGCGGCGCAGCCACTCCACTTCGCGCTTGACCTGATGTTCTAGAGCGTTCTGTTTGCTGGCCTGCGCGGCCATGAACTCTTCGCGCTTCGTCAGGAAGTCACTGTACGAGCCGTTCACGCTGAGATAGCCTTCGGGATAGGATCGATCGAGCTCAATGACTCGGTTGGTGACGTTTTCGAGGAAATAGCGGTCGTGGCTGACAAGAACAAAGGCAAAGTCGGCGCGCTTCAGGAGGTCTTCGAGCCACAGGACGCCCTCAAGGTCGAGGTGATTGGTCGGCTCATCCAGGAGCAGCAGGTTGGGTTGCTGCACGAGGGCCTGCGCCAGCGCTAATCGTTTGCGCCATCCACCGGAAAGAGTTTCCACCCGCAGTTCCGCGTTCGTGAAGCCGACATTCTCCAGCACCATGGCCTTTCGGGCGGAGCGCTCGTAGTCCTCGAGCGGCAATGTCGCAAGCGTGGCGTCTAGTACGTCCGTGATGCTCTGCCCGGCCTGAAACGACTCCTCCTGCGGGAGATAGACCATGCGCAGATCACGGCGGCGGGAGACCTGACCGGAATCGGGGCGCTCATCGCCAGCCAGAATCCGCAGCAGAGTAGACTTGCCGGAGCCGTTAGGCCCGATCAGACCGAGCCTCTCCCCATCCGAAATGCCTAATGTAATGTCCGTAAATAACGGACGGTGACTGTACGATTTCCCCATGGATTGACAACTGAGAAGCAAAGCCATAATGTAGAGTTTACCTCACAGGCGATGCATTCCCGCACCCCAAAGTGCTTTAACGGCTGTTACGACTGACGGGCACCTTCAACAGATATAGGGAAATGCCCGCCTTATCCCAAATTAGTTGCGCTGAAAAATCATGTCGCACTACGCAGCAAAAAGCGGTCGGCAGACTGGCTGCCGACCGCTTCCTGACGAGATTTACTTCTTGTTCTTGCCGCTGTCTTTCGCAATTTTGCGCGTCACGACACCTGCCGCAATCCCCGTCATGATCGGATGGCGCTGCGCGAAGTTCTTTTTTCTGCCAGCCATTGCCCGGTTGTTCCCGGTCTTCTTGGCGATCTTATAGGCCGCCACGCCGCCCGTGATCCCCGTCATGGTCGTGTGCCGCTGCGCAAAGTTTTTCCTCTTCACCGTCGGTTGGCCGCTGGTCGTTGTGCTGGACTGCGCCATCGCAGCGACAGGGAAGCTGACTGTCCCCGCCGTGAATGCCAGCATAAGAACACATGCCCATACTTTGAGCCAAATCGTTTTACTCACTGTTTTCGCCTCCCTGAGAACTGTGTTGGTTAAGGATTGCATATGCATGGAGATCGGCCTGCGAGAAGTTTTTCCGCTCTCCTGAAATGAATACGTGTCTTTTTCATAAGCGTTTCATTGCTCCGCTAAGCTCTGCTTTTCTCCAGAGAGGAGCGACCCAGGTCATAAACTATGAAGCTGACCGACGAAGTGGGCGGGATCGAGGGGCGCGTGCGTCGCGCGCTGAAGCCACTCTTCCCACGGAAGGATGGCCCCTGGGCGGAACAGCTCGGCCTCGAGGTAAGCCCCCACTTTTGGGCTTGTGACCAGCGCGGAGGCGGGCTCTCCTTCCAGCACGGCCGACGTGATGTGCTGGAGTAGCTGCGATGCGACCATCTCCCCGAGCAGGTAGTTGTGATAGTATACGGGGGCTGTCGCTAGATGGATTTTCGCAGCCCAGTCCGGGGCATTGCGGCCTTCGGGCGGGATGAGGCCCTGATATTTCGCCTTCAATGTCCACCATAGCGAGTTCAGGTCCTGCTCTGGGTCTCTGTAGAGCTCGCGCTCGAAATGAGCCATGACAAAGCACCAGCGCATGAAGACCAGCAGGTAGTCGCGAACCTCATGGCGGGCCGTTGAGGCGATGCGTGCCGCATCATCAGGCGCGACGCCAGCATAGGCCGCCAGCCAGTCCGCGTTCTTGGTAAGGCGGCCCATGAACTGCGCGATCGCCTCCGTGGTCATGATGTGAGCTGGCTCGCGAAGCAAGTAAGGCAGTGATGGATCCAAAAATTTGTCGTAGACGGCGTGGCCAAACTCGTGCAGCGTCGTGCTCATCCAGCGCTCGTTGGGACGATTGTTGCAAAGGACGCGCACATCGCCCGCCCGGTCTATATTGATGCAGAAGGCGTGCTGGCACTTGCCCGGACGCTCATATAGGTCAGATATTTTGAGCAGGTCGTCCGTCGGCAGTCCGATGGCGTTGAAGAATTCGGACGTGATCTTTTCGAGATCCTTGTCCGCGAAGAAGCGGTCCAGATCGGCCTTGCCAGGGCCAGGCTCCTGAAAGAATTTGCTATGGAAGTGCCAGGGACGGAGCGATGCAGGCGTCGTTTGGAACTTGGCGGCGAGCTGTGCGTCCAGCTCTGCCTTGTAGACATGCCATAGCGGCTCGCTCTGCAGGTGGAGATCATCGAGCAGGACGAACAAGCGGACGGCGTCGAGCTCCTGAAGCTCGAGGCTCATGGCGTAGTAGTCGGTGAAACCGAGGCGACGGGCCTCGCGGTTGCGCAAACGCACCAACTGGAGGACGCGCTCCGAGACCGCGCCTCCCACCGCCTGGCTCGACTCCCAGGTCTCACGGCGCAGTACGGGGTCGTCGGAGAGAAGCAACGTTTCATCAAGGGCATTGTCACTCAACTCTTCCCCTCGCACGACGGCCCGAAAATTGTTGAAGGTGTCCTCTATTCCCACCTCCAGAGCGATCATCTCGTCGATGACTTCCGGGGCCATCTGGCTGCCTGCGTAAGCGTTACGCAGGAGCAGGTGCTGCCGAGCTAGCAGGGTGTCAGCGAAGGCTTCGCCATTCAAGCCGACCAGGAAAGCGTACTCCTCCGGGTTGGCGTAGACTTTCGTCAGTCGTTCACGCAGTTTGGCGACGTGATCTTTGCTTGCAGGACTGCTCGTGGTCTGCATCTCCCACTCCGCCAGATAGCACTCGCGGCTTAACGGCGCGACCACCGCGACATGACCCTCGATAAATGTTTGCAATTCGTTGTCCGCACTCATAGCCAATAGGCTCCCTTCCTCGCGAGGCTGAAACGAAACTCCGTCTGCTCCGTCTTACCACAAAATGATACCCGTTCGAGCCTTGATATCGAGGCGCGTTTCGTGCCACAATCCTGCTGCTTCGCAGGAAATTCAGCCGCGTCGTCTCGCGGCGCCTGCTCCTCATTTTACAGACTGTTGGTCAGGAAACGCATGCAAACCTCTCTTCGTAGATTCTCCGGATTGTTGACCGTTCTGATACTGGTTGGGCTCGTGGCGGGACTGTCGGCGACGGCAAAGCGATACCGAGTCGAGGCACGCAATCGGCGCGTTGAGATCGCGCTCGAATGGCAGGAGGTGACGCAGCTCGCGCAGTCCTCTGGCCAGGCCCTGCCCGGCCTGCTCGGGGCCTTTCACGCGCAGGGCGTCAGCACAATGGTGGTTCAGGAGGACACTCTGACGACCCTCGAGCAGAGCGGAGCGGCGCGGCCGACCAGGGTTCTGCTCCCGTCCGGCAGGCCGATCACGCAAGTAGTGGTTGACTCGCCGGAGACACTGAGGCGCATTCAGGCGGCCTTGACCCTGCATAATCTGCGCGCAACCTCCACTCCGACCAATCCCTCGGGAATCACCGCGACCGAGTTCGTGCTGCCAGAAGCGAGAGGGTTTCCGCCCCCCCTCTCGACCCCCGGTCAACCGTCTCCCGTCACCTTCGTCTCGCTGGACTATCAGAGCCTGCGGACTCTCGGAGTTGGGCTGCCGAACGAGGCGATGGCCATGGCTATGGCAACGGGCCTGCGCGTCGCAGGGCGCATCGGCAACTTTCAGGGGGTAAGCCCCCTCAGTGCTCAAGCGGTGTTGCAGAGCTTAGCGAAGCAGGGCGTGACGACGATCATCTTCAGCGGTGAGGAAGTCGTCGGCTACCGAGGGCTGGAGAAGCAGGTCGCCGACCTGTTTCGCGACCCAAATTCCCCTCCAAAGCTCCCTTCGTCCGATCCAGAGGCGATGGCACCGTTGCCCTCTACGGGGCTTGCCTACGGAGCTGTAGAGTTTGGAAAGCAGAAGGGCGACGAGAAGCTAAGTGCGGCCCTACACGGCGATTTCGTGCGCGTCCACAGCATCCAGACAGCGGAGCTCGGCCAGATGGACGAGGTCGAGGCGGTGGATCGGTTCGCGAAGGCGGCCCGTGAGCGCAACATCCGCTTCTGTTACGTCCGCCTGCTCACGTTTGCAGGTGAAGACCCCGTCGCCGACAACCTGAAATTCGTGGATAAGGTCGCCCGGGGCATCGCGCATGGAGGCGCAGTCACAGGTGGCGAACTGCGATTCGGAGCGGCGCGGCGCTACGAGGAGACAGGCGTTCCGACGCTGCTTTTCGCGCTGATGGGACTTGGCACGGCAGCGGGGATCGTCTGGATGATTCGTGCAGCAGTGCCCCTGCCCAGTTCCGCCTCCGCCCTCTTGCTGGCTCTGCTGAGTCTCCTCTGCGCTCTGGTGGCGTGGAGGCTTGATGAGACGGGCCGCAAGATCGTCGCACTGCTCGCAGGCATCGCCTTCCCCGCGGTCGCCTGTCTGCGCACCTTTCCTCGCAGTGCACTCGCTTCTCCCCTCTCTCCCACAGCCAGTCTGTTCGCGGCCATCAAGTCCCTGCTGCTGGCGAGCGCCATCACGGGCATTGGGATTGTGCATGTGGTTGGGCTGTTGGCAACGCGGACCTTTATGGTGCATGCCAGTCAGTTCCTCGGCATAAAGGCTCAGCACGCCGTGCCGCTAATTGTGGTCGCGCTCGTGGCCGTTGCCGGTGGAGTGGTGTTGCCTGAGGAGACCTGGAGCCGCTGGAAGGCCCGCGCCGCCAATCAGTTTCGCGCCGCGATGCAGGAGCCTGCCCGTTTTGGGATGCTCATCGTCGGCATCGTCGCTCTGGCCGCAGTGCTTCTTATCGTGGCGCGAACGGGCAACGATGCGGGAGTGGGCGTCTCAGGGTCGGAGCTGAAAGTTCGCGCACTGCTCGACCGCGTTCTGCCTGTCCGCCCGCGCACCAAGGAGTTTCTCGTCGGTCATCCGCTCTTCATTATCGGGCTGGCCTGGTGGTGGCGCGGGAGGAAGAGGTTGGGCATCCCCTGCTTCGTCTTCGGCAGTCTAGGTCAGGTATCGCTGCTTAACACCTTCTGCCATGTCCACACACCGCTCATCATATCGCTCTGGCGGGACGGGATCGGGCTAGTGCTGGGCACGCTCGTGGGGAGCGGAATATTCCTGCTGGCCGAGCGTCTGCTGCCTGCCCCGCGTCAGAGCAGCGTTGGCGCGCCCGACTTACCTCCGCCAACCCCGCCCATTTCGCGCAAAAGGAGTGAAGCGTGAGCCTGCCCGTCCGCACAACATCGGCGTATCAGGTGGCGGTCTCCGGCTACTACGGCTGCGGCAATGCAGGGGATGAGGCGGTGCTGGCGGGAATTCGAACCTCGTTTGCGCGGCAGGCGGGCGACCGCGTTCAGTTGACAGTGTTTTCACAGAGCCCGGCTGAGACGACGCGAATGCACGGCCTGCCGTCGGTCGAGCGCATGAAGCTGACGTCGCTGCGTTCGACCCTCCGACACAGCGATCTTCTCATTTCGGGCGGAGGCAGTCTGCTCCAGGACACCACGAGTATGAGGTCGCTGCTCTACTACCTCTGGGTGGTGCGCCTTGCCAATAGCCACCGGGTGCCGGTAATGCTCTATGCGCAGGGAATGGGGCCGTTCCGTCGCTCGCTGTCCCGTGCACTCGTCCGCATCGTCGCCAATCGCGCAGACTACATTACCGTGCGCGATGAGCCCTCACTGCGGCTTTTGCAGTCACTGGGTGTCCGCCGCCCCCCGATGGAGATGACCGCGGACCCGGCATTCGCGCTCGCGCCAGCATCCACCGAGGCAGTGGACGCGCTTTTCCGGGCCGAGGGCTTGCCCGTTGATGAGCCGCTTATCGGCGTAGCCCTCCGCCCTTGGGGCGGTGCAGGCGAATCCCCTCTCGACTCCTACGCCCAGCTTCTCACGCTGCTTCGCCGCCGGACTGGGCATCGCGTGGTTCTGCTGCCGATGCAGTCTCCGGGCGATGCGACCTTCGCGGAGACCGTCGCGGCTTTGACTGGCGATCCCTCCGCCTTCCCCGTCGTGCGCGGCCCCTACTCGCCGGACGTCCTGCTAGGTCTGGTGGCGCGAATGCAGGCGGTCGTCGCGATGCGCCTCCACACCCTCATATTTGCGGCCCGCGCCGCGGTCCCGCCGTTCGCCCTATCCTACGACCCGAAAGTCGAGAGCCTTATGCGCAGCCTCGACCTCGCCGACTCGCTGGAGCACTGGCGCGGCTTCGACCCCGCCGAGGTGACAGACCGCGTCGCCGCAATCCTCTCTGAACGTTCCTCCCGCTCCGCTGCGCTCCGCGCCCGAGCCCCCGAACTGGAGCGACTAGCACTTAGCAACGCCGACTGCGCCCTCACTCTCCTCAACAGACATTCACCAATTCATCAGTAACGCTGATGAAAGCGAGATCCGCGTCACCGCGGAGTTGCTGTACAGAACTGACGGCAAACATGGACTTTCCCCTCCGTATTCGGTACAATCCAAGGGGACGAACCGTTTTGCGGTGCCTCCGCGAACAGACGCCCAAAACCAAGGACTGAGGAATAGATTCATGCGTAAAAAAATCACCATCGTCGGCGCTGGACAGACCGGCGCGACGCTGGCCCACTGGCTGGCAGTGCGCGGAGATGTGGACATCGTTCTCTACGACATCGTGGAGGGAATGCCGCAGGGCAAAGCGTTGGACATGCTCGAAGCCATGCCCATCATCGGGTCGGATGCGAAGATCACCGGGACGAACAGCTGGAGCGACACGGTCAACAGCGATATCGTCGTCATCACGAGCGGCCTGCCGCGCAAGCCAGGAATGAGCCGCGACGATTTGCTGAAAGTGAACGGGGGCATCGTTCGGGATGTGGCCCGCGCTGTCGTCAAGGAGTCGCCGAATACAATTCTGATTCTGCTGACAAATCCGCTTGATGCCATGTGCCACATAGCGCTTTTAGAAAGCGGATTTCCCCCGCACCGAGTCTTCGGTCAGGCGGGCATCCTCGACACCGCTCGTTTCCGCACTTTCCTCGCGATGGAGACCGGCGCGAGCGTGGCGGACGTCAACGCCTACGTTCTGGGCGGTCATGGGGACGACATGGTGCCGCTCGTCGGCAGCACCAACATTGCAGGGATCCCGATCGCCAGTCTGATCGCCCCCGCGCGTCTCGAAGAGATCGTGACCCGCGCCCGCAAAGGCGGCGGCGAGATCGTCGCGTTGCTGAAGACCGGCAGCGCCTTCTATGCCCCCTCCGCCGCACTCGCGCAGATGATCGACTCTGTCATCAACGACCGCAAGCGCGTTCTGCCCTGCGCCGTCTACACCGGCTCCAACGAGGGCGGCTACCATGTCGACAACCTCTACCTCGGCCTGCCCGCCCGCCTC
>JANXLO010000444.1 GCA_025355115.1 Chthonomonadaceae bacterium | reverse complement strand
CAACCAAATCCGCCAGAAGATCGGCGTCATGTTCGGCAACCCGGAGACCACCTCCGGCGGCCTCGCCCTCAAATACTACGCCAGCGTACGCATGGAAGTGCGTCGAACCGAGACCGTGAAGAGCGGAACCGACGCCATCGGAGCGCGCGTCAAGGTCAAGATTGTCAAGAACAAGGTCGCGCCGCCCTTCCGGCAGGCAGAGTTCGACATCATGTTCGGCAAGGGCATCTCACGCTCCGGCTCCATGCTCGATATGGGCGTCGATATGGGCCTCATTCACAAGAGCGGCGCGTACTTCTCCTACGGAGACATTCGGCTTGGCCAGGGCCGGGAAAACGCCCGGACATTCCTGGAGGATAACGAGCCAATCATGGACGAGATCGAGGGCAAAATCCGAAACACCGGCGCCGACACCCCGGTAGTTCCGATCGCCAACCTCGACGAAGAGGAAGACTGACAAGTCAGCTGCCGGAGGCTAAAAAATCCGACAGCGATAAACAAATAGACGAGGCCGGAGGCGCAACGCCCCCGGCCTTTCTGTCGCTATAGAGTAGATGGCTGGGCGCTAGACCTGCCAGCTCTTGCGCGCCTCTTCCATTGGGATCGTTTCGCCCTGCGTCCAGGCGTAGTGAGCGGGAGGGTTGTCCCCTATCCATCGTTCGTCCGCCGGGTCGTCGGCGCGCTGGTAACGGGTGTCGCATGAGAGGCGAAAGCGACTGCTCGTGTTGTTGATCGAGCCGTGCATGGTGTACATGCCGAAGATCAGAGCATCTCCCCGCTGGAACTCCGTGGTCTGCCACTGTCCCCCAAACTTTTCGACCATCTCGACGGGGTCATTGGAAAATGAGCCGGTGACATGATCTCGATCCACATCCATCTGGCCGTAGGTGGCGCGGACGCGCTCGTACCCCTCACCGCGATGAGAGCCGACCAGTATCGCGAGCGGCCCCATGTCGTAGCTGACGTCGGTGATCGGCGTCCAGCATGTGTAGAGATTGTGCGTTCCGCGCCCCATATAGACGATGTCGTAGTGCGCGCCAGTGAAGTCACCGGGGGCGACGACGCGCAGCCACTTGTAGTCGAAGGTGAGCACGTCGGAGCGCAGAAAGTTCGCGAAGAAATCCATGATCTGAGGCGATTCGACCAGATCGAGAAACCTCTGGTCGCGCGTCAACGTTTTGCTCCCGCCCAGAAAAGCGCCTCGTCCGCCCGCCTTCATCACTCCCTCCTCAACGGGGAATGCACGGTCTATTTGCTCGTTCGCGTCCAGATTCTCCAGCAGCATGTCGCGCACCGCGGTGACGTTCTCGGCTTTGTGCAGGCCGCGCAGCAGAAGGTAACCATCCTCATCCATCCTCTCCCTCAGCTCCGAAGAATCATGGAGAAGTGCGTTCGCATCCCTCAGATTTCCGAGATACTTGCCTCCAAGCTCCAGTTCCTGATGCGCCATCTTCAGCTTCATGGTCAGATTGCCTCGCCTATTCTCAGCGGCGGATTCCGCTGTGGCTGCGGGAGTGCGCGGCCTCGATCTCCGCGCGTGTCGAGAGAAGGAGGTCGCCGGGAATGGTGTGCTTGAGTGCGGCCATCGCGGTTCCGTACTCCAGCCCGAGCTTCAGGTCGCCCTGGAGGTAGCCCATGAGCACGCCTGCGTTGAAGGCGTCGCCCGCGCCGACACGGTCAACGATCTGACCGAGCGCGAAGGGCGTGGCGGCCCAGTCCCCGTCATCGTCGCAGGCGACAGCGCCGTCGCCGCCGCAGGTGATGACAGCTGCTCGGACGCCGTAGTCGGCCCGAAATCTCCGCGCGACATCCGGGCCGCTGCCGGTGATTCCGAACAGGACCTCGGCGTCTGAGAGAGGGCAGAGCAGCACGTCGATGCGGGGCAGCAAGGGCTCGAGCCCACGACGCGCCTCCTCCGGCGACCAGAGCTTGGCGCGGTAGTTCACATCGAAGGAGACGCGCGTTCCGGCCTCTTTGGCGATATCCAGGGCGCGGACGACCGCCTTCGCGGCGTAAGGGCTGAGCGCGGGAGTGATGCCGCTGAGATGCAGCAGGCGCGCATTGGCTATGAGATCAGCATCGACCTCCTGAGCGGTGATTCGGCTGGCGGAGGAGGCGGCGCGGTCGTAGTAGACGTCGATGCCGCGCGGGGCCACCCCAAAATCGAGGAAGTAGAGGCCAGCCCGAGCGCCCGGCGTCTCGTCCCAGAGCACCCCCGAGGTATCTACTCCCCAGCGACGTATCTCATTCTCAATCCGGCGGCCCATCGGGTTGGCAGGAAGCTTGCTCCACCAGCCTACCTTCAGGCCGAGCCGAGCCAGCGCGACCGCCGTATTCGACTCCGATCCGCCGATCCGCACGTCCAGCGAGACGGCCTCCTCCAGCCGCTCGAAGCCGGGCGCGCTAAGTCGCAGCATCGTCTCCCCGAACGTGACGACATCGTATTCGCGCTTTGCCAACGTCATGTCTGTTTTCCTGCTCTTTCGCGGCGGGTTAGTAGCTCGTCTTCAGCGCGGCAAGAACCTCGCTCGCATGGTCGTCCACTTTGACTTTGCGGAAGACATGGCTCAACTTGCCGTCCGGCGCGATGACGAAGGTCGTGCGGTCGATGCCCATATACTTCTTGCCGTACATCGACTTCTCGGCCCAGACTCCGTATGTCTCCGCGACGGAATGATCGGCATCGGCGAGCAGGCGATAGGGGAACTCAAACTTGGCCGCAAACTTCTCCTGAGACTTCACAGTGTCCGGGCTAATGCCCAGAATGACGACATCCGCCTCGTCGTATTGCGCCTTCGCGTCCCGAAAACTGCACGCCTCGACGGTGCAGCCGGGCGTATCCGCCTTCGGATAGAAGAACAGCACAACCGTCTTCCCGCGCAACTCCGCAAGCGCCGTCGTCTCCCCCTTATGATCCGCCAGAGTAAAATCCGGCGCGACATCCCCTGCATTCAGCATAACTCAATTCTCCTTGTCAACATTATGTTCTTCCCCCACCCCGCATCCTCTGCCAACCGCAGCATTTCGATCCAGCTGAGCAGGTTCGATTTGCCGCTGACGTTGGCACTGATGACGACGTTGATATTGGCCGTATCAGGCCGCCAAGACACTTTTTGAGTGACCGAAATCCCTCGATATCGAATTGCAGCACCTTCAACATATACCTTGGGGACTCAGGTTAGATGA
>JANXLO010000415.1 GCA_025355115.1 Chthonomonadaceae bacterium | reverse complement strand
CAGCAGGGTTTCTTTCCGGGATATGCCCCCTCCGTAGCCTACCAATTTGCCCTTCGCTCCTATCACTCTGTGACAGGGAATGATGATGGATATCGGGTTGCGTCCAATGGCCAGGCCAACCGCTCTTGATGCATTTGCGTTTCCCAATCTACTTGCCATCTCTCCGTAAGTTCGTGTGACTCCGTAAGGTATCTGCTGGAGCTCCTGCCAGACCTTCAGCTGAAATTCCGTGCCCTCTGGACTTAAAGGCAACTCGAAGTGAGTCAGTTCACCAGCAAAATAAGCAGAAAGTTGTCGCGCCGCTTCCGAAAATGGCATGGCGTTTTCCATGAGCGTCCAGTCCTCCCCTAGCGTAGGCCCATGCTTGTGGTCGACCATGGTCAGGCCCGTCAATGCGAGGCCGTCGGACGTCAATAGCAGGCTTCCAATAGGACTGTCCATGTAGCGGTAATAAGTCATCATGCCTTTGTTTCTCCATTACCACGGCCTGAATTTAAATCTCAGCACGATGTGGCTTCCAGTGATTTCCACAGGTGCATGGCCGCGTAGGAGCGCCACGGCCGCCACTGCTCAGCCCTTGCCAGCAGTTGTCGCGGGTTGTACTCGCTGAGAGCTTTCTTGATTCCAAGATCTGTGTGCGGAAAGGCATCTGGCCAGCCGAGCGTCCGCATAGTGATGTATTGGGCCGTCCACTCACCAATGCCGGGCAGTGCCTTTAATGCCGTCATCGCTGCTTCGACTTCAGCACAGTGATCCAGCCCAATCCGCCCGGCAGCCACTTCACGGCTAAGCGTTCGAATGGTTGCCGCTCGTGCCGGGAGGATTCCCAGCGAAGTCAACTGCACTAACTCCGCTCCTGAAAGAATCGCAGGTGTCGGAAATAGGTGAGTCAACTGTGGAAAAGGAGTTTCGATAGGCTCCCCCAGAGAGGCGGAAAGTCGCGTTGCCAGAGTCGATGCCGCCTTGACACTGACCTGCTGACCAAGAACTGTTCGCACTGCCACCTCGAAGCCGTCGAAGGCGCCCGGAACTCGCAAGCTTGGATGGGCGGAGGCAAGCGGCCCCAGATGCTTCTCGATCAGCTCCATATCCGTATCCAGATCAAACAGCCTGCGCGTCCTCGACAGCACCTGGGGCAGCACAGGAGTGAGGGAGGAAGACATCTCAACTTGGAAGGCGGAGCGTCCCTTCATCGGCTGCACCGCGATCCAGCCCTTATGTTCACCGATGCGCACGGTGCGGAGATAGCGGGTCTCCTCGCGTGTCTCCACACCGCTCGAAGCTCTTCCCGCAAGAAAATCGAGCAGCGCATCCCAATCGAATGGCGGACGATAGGCCAGCTCGAAAAACAGAGTCAAAGCAGGCTCCTTTATCGCCTGACTGCGGCGTAGGTCGGTCGGGGTAAGCCGGTATCGATTACGAAACAGTGTTTGAAACCTCCGCATGCTGGAAAATCCGCTTGCGAAAGTCACCTCGGTCACCGTCATCGCTGTGTCTGTAAGAAGTCGCTTGGCGAGCAGGAGTCGCTGCGTCTGAGCTAGCGCGACTGGCGAAACGCCGTATGCCTGCTCCACGGCGCGCCGCAGTTGTCGCCCGCAGACGCCCAGTTCATGCGCAAGATCCTCCACCCCTATTTCAGAAAGTGCTCCCTCTTCAATCCGTCGAAAAGCTCTCGCAGCCAGTCCACCGCCTGCCTCGGCTTGCGATCTTCCTGGAGCGAGTTCGGGACGGCAACGCAAACAGGGCCGAAATCCAGACTTCTCCGCTGCCGCCGCGCAGGCAAAGAAACGGCAGTTTTCACTGCGTGGCGTGCGGGCCTTGCACACAGGGCGACAGTAGATGCCTGTCGTTCGCACGGCCACGAAAAAGGCCCCGTCGAAGCGTGCATCGCGGCATTGAAGCGCTTTGTAGCAGAGATCGGCATCGAGTTCCATGCCTCTAATGTAGCATATCGAACATAAGATCATGCGCCATTTTCGGACATCGAAACCAGACAGTTTGCGCCGGCGCAAAATGCGCGATTGAGGGTAAAATAGTCATGGTGTGATGCTTTAGACTGAAGTGCAACGAGACGGAGAAAACTACCACATGTCAGAGAAGAATCCCCTCAATGCAGATTTGCCGGATTTTGAAACCATCTGCGCTCATTTTGGGGAAGACCCTGCACGTTACCAGGGGGCGGTGGTGCCGCCGATCTATCAGAACTCTCTCTTCACCTACCCGAACTGCGCGGCCTGGAACTCACCCGGAGGGCTGGAGGGCGAGCCCTACAACTACACGCGAGTCTCCAATCCAACTACCGAAATCGCGGAGGCAAAAATCGCTGCGATGGAGAGCGGCGACCGGGCGCGCTGCTTTGGAAGCGGAATGGCGGCGATCTCATCCGCGATACTTTCGTCCGTCAAAAGCGGCGACCATGTGGTGGCTCCCAAGACCATTTATGGCCCGACGAAGCAGTTTCTGACCACGTATCTCCCGCGCTTCGGAGTCGAGGCCACCTTTATCGACGGCTGTGACCCTCAGGAATGGGACGATTCTCGACGCTCCACTACTTCGCTGTTCTACCTCGAAACGCCCTCCAGCTACGTGTTTAAGCAACAGGACTTGCAGGCAGTCGCGGGCATCGCGAAGAGACATGGGATCGTCACCGCTTGCGACAACTCCTGGGCTTCGCCCCTCTTCCAGAGCCCGTTGCGGCTGGGAATCGACCTCTCCATCCACTCCGCGACCAAATATCTTGGCGGGCACAGTGACATCGTGGCGGGCGTGGTCATCGGCAGCGAGTCGCGCATGAAGCGCCTGGTATTGGATGAAGGGCTGCTGCTCGGCGGCATTCTGGATCCCTTCGCCGCCTGGCTATTGCTGCGTGGCCTGCGCACTCTGCCAATCCGGATGGAGCAGCATCAACGCACCGCAAGGCTGCTCTCACGAGCCCTCTCTGAACACTCTGCCGTCGGCTCAGTCTACTACCCCGGAATGGACGCCGATCCACAGGCGGTGTTGACGGCCAAACAGCTGCGCGGCACCAGCGGTCTGATGAGCATCGCGCTGCACAATCAGACAAGGGAAGCGGCATGCCGCGTTGTCGACAGTCTGAAAAATTTCGCCATTGGGTGCAGCTGGGGCGGCTTCGAGAGCCTTGCTATTCCCTGCGACGTGCCCGCTGAGCATATTGATGGCAGCGAAGGAACACGCTGGCTCATCCGCCTGCATATAGGTTTGGAAAGTCCGAATGCCCTTTGGGCCGACCTTGAAGTCGCGCTCGCGAAAGCCTGATTACGAGAGCGGGCGGCGAGAGAAAGGACGGCGGATTTCGTTGCAAACGTCCCGGCGGTATGGTATACTTCTTTACAGCAACGTTTCAAAGATCATTCGTTCACAGCCTGGAAACGCCTCTGCCGGAGAGTTCCGGAAGCAGCCTGCCGGAACGCGGGGAGCAAGCGAAATGAGCGCACAGCAGGAGTCGGAAAACTCGCAACGCGAGCAGTGGGTACATTTGAACGGCAGGCTGACGCCGAAGGCCGAATCACACGTCTCCATCTACGATCATGGATTTCTCTACGGTGACGGTGCGTTCGAGGGCATACGCGTCTATAGCCGCAATATATTTCGCCTCGATGACCACCTGACGAGGCTGTTTCGATCCGCCCGCTCACTGGCCATCGATCTCTGCATTGACAAAGCGACTCTCCAGGGCTATGTGCTGGAGCTGGTTCGCGCCAATGGGGTGGAGTCCGGTTACATCCGCCTCAGCGTATCGCGCGGCGTCGGCCTTGGCCTCGACCCAAAACACCTTAACAGTCCCCCTACCATCGTCATCTCAACAGAGCAGCTTCGGCTCTACCCGCAGGAGCTTTATGACCGCGGTCTGGACGTCATCACCGCCTCAACGCGAGTGCCCCCCGCCGTGTGCATGGACCCTCAGGTCAAATCCCTCGGCAAATACATCAACAGCATTGCCGCTAAAATGGAGGCGAACCGAGTTGGGGCAGGTGAGGCACTGATGCTGAACATGCTGGGCAACGTAGCCGAAGCTAGCGGAGATAATATCTTTCTAGTGAGCGGCGGCAAGCTTACCACCCCTCCCACCAGCGAAGGCGCACTGCCAGGAATCACCCGCGCCGTGGTCATGCAGTTGGCGACGGAGATGGGCCTGACTTGCTCGGAATCAGTCACCACTCTCTACGACGTCTACAACTGCGACGAGGCTTTTTTGACGGGTACCGCGGCGGAGGTCATCCCGATGGTCTCCTGCGACGGTCGGCAGCTCGGCGAGGGCAAGCCCGGCCCCCTCACCAACCGGATCATCGCGGCCTTTCGCGAGCGAACGAGCCACGATGGCGTTCCGGCCTGACCCAAAGAACAGGTCTGAAGCAAATAACGAACCGGAGCAGTCATTCGTAAGATAGAGTAAGCACTCTCGCATCCTGCCATTCTGGCGATGCGATGCGCGGGGGAGAAATTGTCTCTGCGGGTCACCGGCGTCTCACTGCGGCTATCCCGATGGTGAAGCGGCTTGATCGGAAGAAGAAGGGACTCACGATAATGTGGCAGCGATTTACGGAGCGGGCGCGGCGCGTCGTGTTCTTCGCACAGGAGGAGGCAGGTCGTCTCGGTGAGAACTATGTCTCCACCGAGCACCTTCTGCTGGGACTTGTGAGAGAGAACGACAGCGTTGCAGCCCGCATTCTAGATAGAATGGGCGTCTCGCTCGGTAGAATCCGGAGCGAAATCGAGCGTCAGGTGGCGCGCGGAGACGGGCGGTTGGGTCAGGATATGCAGCTGACTCCCCGTGCCAAGCGCGTGATCGATCTGGCGTACGATGAAGCACGCCAATTGAGCAACAACTATATCGGCACCGAGCACCTGCTCCTGGGCCTCATCCGTGAGGGCGAGGGATTGGCAGGGCGTGTGCTGGCAAAACTGGGCGTTGAATTGGAGAGGACGCGGCGTGAAGTCATGGCGCTTCAGGATAACGACAGCGGCACCGGGCCTGCACCCAAGCAGGGCCAGCGCTCCCGCACCCCCACCCTCGATGAGTTCGGACGTGATCTCACTGAGTTGGCACGCAGCGACAAGCTCGATCCTGTCGTCGGACGCAACACCGAGATCGAGCGCGTCATCCAGATTCTGAGCCGCCGTACCAAGAACAACCCGGTTCTCCTCGGAGAGCCCGGCGTCGGCAAGACCGCTATCGCGGAGGGTCTGGCCCAGCGCATCGTCACCGGTGATATTCCGGAGATGCTAAAGGATAAGCGAATCGTCTCGCTCGACCTCGCCGGCCTTGTCGCGGGCACCAAATATCGCGGCGAGTTCGAAGAGCGCATGAAGCGGGTTATGGAGGAAGTTCGAAAGGCCGCGGGAGAGATCGTCCTGTTCGTCGACGAGCTGCATACCTTGGTCGGAGCTGGCGCAGCCGAAGGCGCCATCGACGCATCCAACATAATGAAGCCTGCTCTGGCGAGGGGCGAACTGCAGTGTATAGGAGCGACCACGCTTGATGAGTTCCGAAAGTATATCGAGCGCGACGCCGCCCTTCAGCGGCGCTTCCAGCCCGTCAAGGTCAGCGAGCCGACCCCCGAGGAGGCCGTCGAGATCCTTAAGGGGCTGCGAGAGCGGTACGAGACTCACCACCATGTCAAGATCACCGACGATGCCCTCACCGCTGCCGCACAGCTCGCGGACAGGTACATCACCGACCGGTTCCTCCCGGACAAGGCTATCGACCTCATCGACGAGGCTGCCAGTCGTGTTCGTCTCCTCTACGCCCTTCCGCCCGCCGAACTGCGGCAGGCGAAGCAGAAGCTCGTCGAGGTTCAGAAAGAGATGAACGCGATCGTCAGCAACTCCAAGTGGGAGATGG
>JANXLO010000366.1 GCA_025355115.1 Chthonomonadaceae bacterium | reverse complement strand
GGCGCGCGCCGCCTGCACACTGTTTTGGAGTGCCTGCTGGAAGACGTCTCGTTCGATGCCCCAGACAGGGACGACAAAACTATCCTCATCGATGCAGCGTACGTTCATCAGCGCCTCGACGATATTGTCAAGGACGAAGATCTAACCCGCTACATTCTGTAGTGCATCTACTTTTACTTGAATCACTGCCTGCCCTAGAAGTTGACCCTGGGGCAGGCAGTGTATTTTCGTGTGGGCTACCCGACGACTGCACAGATCCTTCACTCTCAGGCGTGGTCGCGCAGATACTGCTCCGCATCTGCAGGAGATGTGAAGTCGAGTAGTGCGATGCCTAGCGTCTCCAATTTCTCGACATTCAAGTCGCGCACTTTCCCCTCCATGGCTTCCGGCATCTCCTTCAGTCGATGACCAAGCTGAATCAGGACAAGGCGTTCAGCCTCCTGATGGGTTCCCCGCTCCAGTCCTTAGCTCCAGTCCTTGCTCCAGTCCTTGTATCATGCCCTGTTTCAGCCCCTCCTCAATACCTTCAAGTTTCCAACTGGTCATAATCTGCATAGCAGTCTCCTTCTCTGACGGCGCGAACATGGCCAGTCCCTTTTCAAATCTCCTCTGCTTTGGCTGCACCGTTGGGCAGGCAGCTCCTACTTCTTACTGGCCAGGCTTTCATAGCCTGGCAGGTTGATTTTGATGACCGAAGTGAGGCGAAAATCGGCGACTTTCTTGTCCCCCACCTGATATCCACCTGCCTTTTCGATCAGCGCGAGCCTCTCGATTCCGGTCTTGATTTCGTTTAACGGACGGACGCTCGCTGGCTCTTTGCTTTTCAGCAACAGACGCCACCAGGAGGCGACCTTGGGCTTCCCAGGGCCGGCATCCTGCTCAATTTTGATTGGCTGAGTGATCTGGCCGAGCTTTAGCGGTCGCACAGCGTCGCGCAGCACCGCTGGAACCCTGGTGTCCGTCGAGAAAATAATCCCAATATCTCCGCCGTTTGCCTTGGTGGCAACGTCGTCGGAGTAGAGCTTTGCCGTCTCCGCGAACGACTTTCCGGCTTTTAGGTCAGTGTCGATTTTTGCAAGCGTCTCGATGCTGCCAGTGCGAATCAGGGAAAGCCCCCAGCGCTCGGGGATCGTATAGTCTGCGATGTGGGCTTGATAGTACTTTTCGACATCTTCCGGCGTCACCTTCGCACCTGCGCTGGTGAGATTGAATCGGGCACCCTGCACCCGCAGATCGTACTTGATCTGATCCTCGGTGAAAGCGTGAGTGGCCAGACCGTTGATGACCTGCGGCTGCTTTTTGACAGTCTCAAGCTCCGTTGCGACTTCAGCGTCGGTGAGCAGCAGGTTTGCCTTGCCCGCAGCCTGAAGCGTCAATTTCTCGAACAGAAGTGCCTCTAAAACAATTTGCCCCGCCGTCTCAGGCCTCAGTTGGCTGTTTGGGGCGAGGAACGCTTGGCCGCGAATTCTTTGCAGGCGGTCGAAGAACTCACCCTCTGTGATAATCTCACCATTCACCAGAGCTGCCGCCTTCTCGCCTTGAGCCGAGGCATGGCTTCCAGTCAGTCCGCAGGCCAAAAGTATCATTAAAAACAGTCGGGTCTTCACAGCCAGGTCTCTGCATCCACGCACTCTCATTTTTCTCTCCTTCACCAGGCGGGGGATGACTTCGCATCCCGATGTCATGCCGCCTGTTTCGCGGTTACCGCCGTCAATTCCTCTTATTTCACTGCGATCGAATTCGTTCCGATTGGAGCGGCAAGGGCATTGCACCGTGAATCCGACTAACGTCGACGTGCAGCAGTCGGAGCGCGAAAGCTGCTTAAAAGCAAAATTTAACCCTCCCTTAATCTATCCTTAACGTTCTCTTAATGCAACCTTAATATAAGGAGGACATAATCCCATTCGACTCTTGCAGCAACAAGGCAGGACTCATTTGAGATACCACTCGTTTTTGCTGGCTGCCGAAGAGGGCGCCGCCATACAGAAAGGCAGACTGCAGACTTGATGAAGAACTCCTTCAAAATGACTTGCTTCGGACTTTCGCTGCTGACATTGCCTGCGGCGATGCAGGCTCAGGAGGCGGGCAAGGATGTTCCCCCCAATCATTGGGCCTACTCCGCCGTTCAGGATTTGGCGAAAAAAGGGCTGATTAAAGGCTATCCGCCGGACGGCAATTTCCTCGGCAATCGCACCCTCTCCCGTTACGAAATGGCGACCATCATCGAGCGAAGTCTTGGCCGCATGGATGAGATGGTGGGCCAGAAGCCGCCAGCGGCAGCGGACAGAGCAAGTCAGGCCGACCTGGACGCGCTGAAAGCCAGCGTCGGAGAGATCCGATCGCTTGTGGAGGACTTCAAGAAAGAGCTCCTCGTGATCGGCACGGACTTGAGCAAAGCCAAGGACGACATCGACGCCCTCAAGGCGCAGATGGGCGCGCTGTCCGGCAAGGTCAACGGGTTCGATGACCGAATCACCGCCAATGAAAAAGGCATCAAGGACACCTCGACTGCAGTGGATCAGGCTCTCGAAAACTTGAACGAGCTTCGCACCTACACGAACGCGCAGCTCGCCAAAAAAGTCGGGCTGAACAACGGAATCGAGAAGCTGACCATCGGCGGGCTGTTGCAGGGCTGGTACGGCGCGTCGCTCAGCGGATCGTCGCTCAATGGCAACCCGACCGGCAACTTTAGCGGCGCTCCCGTAGGCCGGAGCTTCGGCGGCGGCGTCGGGGACACATTCCGCCTCCGTCGCGGCGAGATCAACCTCACAGGAACTATTGCCAAGTCGGCCGATTTCAGAATCATGCTCGATCCCGCTAAAACCGGAACGGGCGCCGCTTCCCCCCTTCAGGATCTATGGGTGGGATACAACTTCGCTCCCCATTTCCGCTTCGAGATCGGCCAGCAAAAGACCGGCCTCAGCGAAGAGGGAACCCGATCTTCGTCGCAACTGCTCACGATCGAGCGCTCCATAATGAATGGGCTTCCCACCACGGCTGGGCGTGTCGGTGATATCCGGGACACGGGCGCGGTGCTCCGCTACAATCATCCGCTCGGCTACGCCATGGTCGGCGTCTGGAACGACAACGGCGTGACGCAGAATGCAGTGGACAATGATCGGTTTAAATTCGCCGATGCTCACGCCTACTTCACGGGCATACGCCACCTGACGGCGGGCATCTGGGGCGGAACAAATATCGGCGACTACAGGCCGAGAAACAAGAGAGATCGCGCCGGTGCGACCCTGAAATGGGAGAGCGGGCCGCACACGTTCGAGGCCGAAGGCGCCTATACCCTCGACTACGCAGGGGGCAGCCCGTTGGCCAACCGCACGATCGGACTGGGAGGCTACGCCCTCTATGCGCACAGCCTGAGCAAGCGCGTTCAGCTAGTGGCGCGCTACGACGAATGGGATCCCGCCGTGCACGGCGGCGTGACGAGCGGCCTGGCTACCAATCTCACCATAGGTGCTCGCCATCACAATCTGCGCGAGTACACCTTCGGCGTCAACTATTTCCTGCGCGGGCACAACTCGAAGATACAGCTCAACTACATCGACGTGGATACGCAGAGCAAAGGATATGCCTTCTTCGGAGCGCGCCGTCAAATACTGCTTTCGAACTTTCAGACCGCCTTCTGAAGCCGGAAGCCCTAAACTGACGCTTCGCTGAGAGCCTTCACGCATCCAGTTCCCGGCCGAGCGTCCGCACCTTCACAGGAGAGAGACATGAAACAGACAATCCTCTGGAGCAGACTCGCGACGGTCGCGACGCTGGCTGTTGCCAGCCTCGCCCCGATCGGCGCGTCGGCACAGATTCGCGGTGCGGGGGCGACCTTCCCCGCTCCGATCTATATGAAATGGTTCGCTGAATTTCAGGCGCAGACGGGCAAATCGGTGGACTACCAGGCTGTTGGCTCCGGACAGGGCTACAAAGCCCTCAAGGACAAAACCGTTGATTTTGCGGCCAGCGATGCCCCCCTCACCGCGGCGGAGGAGGCGTCCCTGTCCGCTCCCGTCATCCACATCCCGACCGTAGGCGGAGCCGTCGTGATTAGCTACAACCTGCCTGGAATTGGCGGTGGATTGCAGTTCTCCCCTGAGGTCATCGCCGACATCTACCTCGGAAAGATCAAATCCTGGAGCGACCCGAAAATCCGCGCGATCAACCCCGGCAAAAATCTGCCCGACATCGCGATTCAGCCGATGCATCGCTCCGACGGCTCGGGAACTACCTACATCTTCACGAGCTACCTCAAGAAGGCAAATGGAGACTGGGCGGCAGGGCCGGGCGCGGGCAAATCCATTAGCTGGCCTGTCGGACTGAGCGGGAAGGGCAATCTTGGAGTCGAGGCCATGGTCAAGCGAACGCCGGGCTCCTGCGGATACGTGGAGCTCGCCTACGCCATCCAGAACAAAATGGCTTATGGCAGCGTTAGAAACCGGGCAGGGAAGTTTGTCGTGCCTTCGGTCGACTCCACCGCGGCGGCGATCAACGAGTACGCAACCGAGCTGGCGCGCAATGTCAAGACGCCAACCGTCGACGCCAAGGGTGCCAATAGCTACCCCATCTGCAGCGTCACCTACATTCTGATGTACCGGGCTCTTGGCATTAAAAATGGGGATGTGACGGCGCTGTGGAGTTGGGCGATGAAGCCGCAGGTGCAGCAGGAGGCGAAGTCCCTCTACTACGCCTCTCTTCCGGACAGCCTTGTCAAGATCAACATGGCGGCGCTCAAATCCGTCCCTGGCACGATGGCCAAGTAGTTAATCCATTACTCCCTCCGCCTGCCTTATCGGCAGGCGGAGGGGCACTCATCTTTGCGTCATTCCTTAGGACGCTGTCGCTACGACCAGGAATTCAAGCCTATATGGCACAATCGCTCCCCGAAAATCAGTCTATTCTCTCCGTCCCAGATCAAGAGGAAAACTCCGTCAGTGATCTCAAGGGAGGCCGGGGCGCAGGCGTTGGGGACTGGATTTTTCGCAATCTTACGCTGCTGTTCGCGCTTTTTACCATCGTGCTTATCGTGGGAATCGCCGTCACCCTGTTCCTGGCCTCGCGACAAAATATCGGGCATTCGGGACTTGGATTTCTCAGCTCAACGGCCTGGGATCCCGTGGCGCCCGATGCCGACAAGTTGCGCGGCGACCTCTACGGTGTTCTGCCTTTTCTCTACGGGACTCTTGTGACCTCCGCGGTGGCGCTGTTCATCGCCGTTCCTATCGGGGTCGGAGCCGCCATTTTCCTCTCCGAGATCGCTCCTCGCTGGCTCAGCGCGCCGCTCTCTTTTCTCATTGAGATGCTGGCCGCCGTGCCCAGCATTGTCTATGGGTTCTGGGCCCTGCTCTATCTAGTTCCGCTCATGCAGAGCAAAGGCGAGAAGTTTCTTCAGGCCAGCCTGGGGCATATCCCGCTCTTCGCCACAGCTGGCGATTCCGGCACCGGATTCAGCTTCTTCTCCGCGGGCCTCATCCTCGCGCTTATGGTGCTCCCATTCATCACCGCGGTCTCCCGGGATGTTCTGCGGACAGTGCCGATGGCGCAGCGTGAGGCGGCATACGGCATGGGCGCCACCAAATGGGAGGGAATCAAGACGGTCGTGCTCCGCTACGCGAGCGGCGGCATCATCGGGGCGATCATGCTCGGGCTAGGGCGCGCCATCGGCGAGACCATGGCGGTTACCATCGTCATCGGGAGCAAGATCAGCCTACCTAAGCTCGGCGATCCAACCAGTTTTTCGCTGTTCCGCCCCGGCTATACGATGACCTCGATTCTGGCGGATCAGTATCCCAGCCCGAACTCTCCGCTCCATATCTCCGCACTTACGCAGGTCGCGCTGTCATTATTCGCGGTCACCATCCTGCTCAACTCGATGGCGCGCGGCCTTGTATGGCTGACGGCTCTGAGGCCGGGAGGGACATCGAGCGAGTTCAGCATCAAACTGAAAAATGGCGTGACCAAAACATTGGGGCGTATCGGAATGCTGATTTTTGGAAGCGCGTTGGCCTACCAGATGTGGCACGATTTCAGCTCTCGCGGCGTCGGCGGCCTCTTCAGCGGAGCTTTTCTTCTTACACTTTTTCTAGTGACGCTTGCCGGCTTCAACCGCTGGATTCCCGGACGGCCGTTCTTCGTGCACTGGCGTCAGTTCTGCAACTCCTTCGCGCTGATAATGTGCGGGCTTGCCACGTTCATAGGCTGTGCGGCTCTCCTGATGCTGTTCTACTTCGTCGCGAAGGAGGGCTTCAGCTCTGTCAACGCACAGTTCTTCAAAATGCCGAACCCACTGGATCCGGACAAAGGCGGAATGCGCCATGCGATCGCAGGAACGGGGCTGTTCATCGCGATGGCCTCCGCCATTGGAATCCCCATCGGGATTATGGGAGGCATTTTTCTCTCCGAGTTCGGAAACAACAAACTGGGCTTCTGTATCCGGTTCGCCACCGACCTCCTCAACGGGGTGCCATCGATCGTCCTGGGCATCTTCGCCTATCAGATGGTCATCGTGCGAACTCACGAGAATTTCGGTTATGCGGGAGGCTTCGCGCTCGGCATCATGATGATACCGACAATCATGCGGACGACGGAGGAGCTGGTGCGACTGGTGCCTCAGGCCCTACGGGAGGCGTCGTTGGCATTGGGCGCGACGCAGGTTCGCACGATATGGAAGATAGTCCTTCCGGCGGCTAAGAGCGGAATCGTCACCGGTGTGCTGCTGGCGGTGGCTCGCATCGCG
>JANXLO010000317.1 GCA_025355115.1 Chthonomonadaceae bacterium | reverse complement strand
AAGTTAGGATTGGCGACTTCGAGGAAGTTCAGCACATGGCCTGCCGTCTGCTGCACCTGAAGGCTGCCCACCATGAAGTTCGGGTCGGAGAAGTTGCCCGGCTTTTTGTTGAAGCCGTCCTCCGCGATCTGCTGCAACGGTGCGCTTGACGCATTGCCGTTACGCCACATGATATAGGTGCCGTCGTGCGTCGCGAAAATCGGGGAGGTGAAGGGCTGCGACGAAAAGTCATTCTTCGGTCGGAAGTTTGGTGCTTTCGGCGGCGTGTTCGTGCTGGAGGCGTCGAAGTTGATCGTGGGCGTCAGGTTGGAGATGCTAACCTGAAACCGGCTGACCTGCGCCTGCGCGACGGTGCCCAGGCAAACTGTGAGGCCGACACTGGCCCCGAA
This sequence comes from Chthonomonadaceae bacterium, assembly GCA_025355115.1. Classification (GTDB taxonomy): domain Bacteria; phylum Armatimonadota; class Chthonomonadetes; order Chthonomonadales; family Chthonomonadaceae; genus JANXLO01. Next base: position 3,895 of record JANXLO010000317.1, on the reverse strand, counting down.
CGCACGGAAGATCTGGCGGTAAATCATGAGGTGTTCCTCTCTACAAAGCAAACGATTGATGCACCGAACCTGCAATTTGGTTACTGCAAATATTATGCCAACTCGTCCGTTTTGAGGCCTGCCGAGTGAACAGTTTTTTTATTGTATGCTAGCAGATCGAAAAAGCTTCTTTTGGAAGCACTCAGCACTTGCCCGCAGACGGCATCGACAAATAGCAAATTTCGGAAGGGGAACGGGAGGTCAGTCGCGAAATGAGCGGGCAATGGTGCGAAGGGAGATTGCGCGATGAAAATAACTGAAGTGAAGGTGATCGTCACATGCCCTGGCCGGAACTATGTGTTCGTGAAAGTGATGACGGATGTGCCTGGACTGTACGGCGTTGGCGAGGGGACGCTGAGCGGAAGCGAGCCGATTGTGGCGGAGGCGATACGCCATATGAGCCACCTGCTGATCGGGCGCGACCCCCAACGCATCGAGGACACATGGCAACTGCTCTACCGGCAGGGCTACTGGCGCGGAGGGCCAATCTTCATGGCCGCCATCGCGGCCATAGACTTCGCGCTCTGGGATATCAAGGGCAAGCAGGCCGGGCTGCCTGTCTATCAGCTCCTTGGCGGCAAAGCGCGGGACAGTGTCATGTGCTACAGCCATGCGTTCGGGCGGGATGCACTGGAGACGGAGGACAGCGCGCGGAAGCTCATAGAAAAAGGCTTCAAGGTTGTGCGGTGCCAGATCGGCGGATATGGCGGCGTCGGTGTGATCGGGGAGACGCCGCCCCTCACGCCGGGCACACCGCCGACCTCGATCTACGAGCCAACGCCCTACCTTCTCAGCGTTCCCAAGCTCTTCGCCCACCTGCGCGACAAGCTTGGCCCTCAGATAGAGTTGTTCCACGACGTCCACGAGCAGTTGACCCCCATTGAGGCGGCAAGGCTGGCGAAGGACCTGGAGCCCTACCGCCTCTTCTTCCTGGAAGACCCGCTCATGCCCGAGCACCGCGAGAGCTGGCCACTCCTCCGTGCCGCCTCGACCACGCCGCTCGCCATCGGGGAGATCCTCACCTCGCGCTGGGAGTGCCTGCCGCTCTTCATGAACCATTGGATCGACTTCATCCGCATCAAGCCTCTGCATGTCGGCGGTCTGACCGAGGCGCGCAAGATAATGACGCTTGCCGAGCCGTTCAACGTCCGTAGCGCATTTCATGGCGCATCGGACGTCGGCCCCATCGCGCAGTCCGCCAGCGTCGCCCTTCAGTCCGTCATCCCAAATTTCGGGGTGCAGGAGTGGACGCGCTACCCGGAGGCCGCGCACGAGGTCGTCTCCAACATCTGCGAACTGCGCGAAGGCTCGCTCTATCCCAACGAAGCCCCCGGCTTCGGCATGGACATCGACGAGGAGAAGGCTGCAAGATATCCCTACAAGCTCGCCTTCATGCCGCACGTGCGCCGCGCCGACGGCTCCATACACGTCTACTGACCGCAGCCCGCCTGCCTGTCTGCATCGACAGGAGAAATAGCCCATGCTGGAGCATCACGAGGAAACTGAACAGCCCTCCATAATCCAGACCGACAAGCAGAAGGAGCTGCCGAGGAAAGTCACGCATGCGGCAAGTTTGGAGTGCATTTCGATCCTGACAGCAAAGAAAAGGAATGTGCGCCCCTACTATGCAGTCTTGCTGCTCTGCCTGATGTCATTCCTGCTCGGATTCCCTGCCATGCTCATCCTATCACAGCTCAACCCCTCCTATCCTGATTTCGCCCAGGCAGTTGGGTCGACGATGCTATTTGGAGGGCTGCTTGGGACGCTACTTTCGCTCTGGATCCTAGCATCAAAAGTCGCGCGGGACGCGGCCCGGGAACCAATGCTGCTCGAAGAGGGGGCAACTGCAGTCGGGCCTTTGCTAGATAGGATGGCAACGGATGTATATCATCACACCGAAATTCGAAGACGCCTGACAGAGCTCCTGCCGCAAATGCAGACAACGGATGCCACTCTGCTGTTGCCTCGCCACTTCGACATGCTTAACAAATCCATCCACAAGTGCGCCTGCGATTTCGACACCTCACAGCCAGACGAGAGAAAATTCCTGATGGCTATTCTGAATGCCTATGAACTGATCGGCGACAGCAGAGCATTGCCGGACGTTCAGCGACTCGCTCGAAGCCGGTGGGGCTTGGTTTCGAGCGACGAGGAGGTAATGAGGGCAGCTCAGCGCTGCATTCCGTTCCTCCAGCAGGCAGCGGAAGCGATGCGGCAAAAGGAGACATTGCTGCGCGGTTACGAGGTGCCTGTCGACACGACAGCCCTTCTTTGCCCCGCCTCTTTGGGAGAGCAATCGCGGCCTGAAGAGCTGTTGCGTCCCGGATATCAAAAGCAGGATGATGGATGGTCTCTTCAACTGGATAGTCCGGCGAGACTGTATCGTGCATCAAGTCTAGATGCTTGAGTGGATGTAAAATTAACGAGTCGAAAGATGAGGGTGCGAACATGAGTTTATCGGAAGAGCAGCTTAGGCAGTATCGTGAGGACGGAGTCGTCGTGGCGGAAGGGCTGCTGACGGACGACGATCTGACGCCCATCATTGCGGAGCTATCGGCGTGGATAGATGCTCGAGCGCGGGAGCTTCATGCGGCGGGGAAGCTGACGGATTTGTGCGAAGGCGAGAGCTTCGAGCGGCGAATGGCCTGCCTCTTCGCTCAGACCAAAGAGATCGCCACCGGGCTCGACATCATGCTGATGCGCGGCCCAGCGTCGTTCGCATTTCTGCACAATGCACACCTGCTCGACGCGGTGGAGCGGCTGGTCGGCCCCGAGATCACCTGCAGCCCTATACAGCATATTCGCGCCAAGCCGCCCGCCGCGTTGACGGGCGAAGGAAATGGGGCCTACAACGTTCCCTGGCACCAGGACGCGGGGGTGACTTGGGAGGAGGCGGACAGTTCTAACATCGTGACATGCTGGCTGCCGCTCGTCGATGCGACGGTGGAGAACGGCTGCATGGAGGTCATTCCCGGGGTGTGGAAGGACGGCTATCGCGAGCATCATGCGGACAGCGGCACGACTATTCGCCCTGACCTGATGCCGGAGCGCACTCCTGTAGCCGTTCCCGTAAATAAGGGCGGAGTTATTTTCATGCACCGCTACACGCCGCACCGCTCGACCCCGAACTACAGCGAAAACGTCCGTTGGAGTCTCGACCTCCGCTATCAGCCGACCGGGGAACCCACCGGCAGACCGTTCCACCCCGCGTTCGCAGTTCGCAGTCGCCAAGACCCCATGTCCGTTCTCACCGACCACACAGAGTGGTGCCGCCTGTGGGAGGAGGCGCTGGTGAGTGCGAAGGGAGTGCAGGCGCATAGAGTGAAGTAAGCGGAGGATTGGAACTCAAATCCTCCACTGTGAAGACGTTAAGAGGACGCCAAAGCGACCTAGATCGGGGACTGAAGCCCTCCTCTGGGAAGACTGAAAGTCAGGGATTGCGGACTCTGGAGTTTGGCGAGTGCCCAGGGAATCCAGGGGTTTCAATACCTGTAATCCCAGAGAGTTATTTCGATGGCATCGTGTGCTTGCGAGGGGGGATGGTGAAGTACAGAAGCATTACCAGGGACAGTCCGACGCTGGCCGCTACGCTGACGAAGCCCAGTGCGAAGATAATCAGGTACATTATCGGGCCATTGCGGTAAGATTTGCTGATTCCCTCCGCCACTTTGGGATCGTGGTCGGTTGCGAGCAGACGCCCGTTGCGGGAGGCGTACCGCCAGAGCGAGTTGAAGCAGACTGCCATCGCCAGGGCCGTCGCGGCATAGACAAGAACGGCGAGCCGTGCCTCACGAGTGAGGATATATGCGGACAGGAGTGACGTCGAAAACGGAAAGAGCGAGACGGTGAAGAGCAG
>JANXLO010000203.1 GCA_025355115.1 Chthonomonadaceae bacterium | reverse complement strand
ACTGCTTCATCGGCGCACTCGCGATCGCTCTCTCTGAAGGCCGCTCACTGGACGACGCAGCCCGCTTCGCCTCACTCGCCGCCTCGATCTCCGTCACCCTCCCCGGCGCACAACCTTCCCTCCCCACACGCCAAGAGATGGAGGAACTGCATTAGCTTACGTTTTGAGCATTTAGCCTACGGAACTCGAGGGCAGTGCTCGACTGCACTTCCTTCAATTAGAGGGGTGCGCCAAAGATCCATTCTACCGCGGTAGCCTACAGCTATGCATTTTTCAATCTAACTCTTTTTGAGTGCTTGCTTCAGCCAACTTGCGAAGGACATCTTCTTCCCTTGCATAGCTTCTAACTTCGTCATCCTCTCCTCCAAAAGCGTAATTCGGATTTCCAATGCGATTGTAGCCGCGTCATTTTCCGAAGTGAACGAATAACTGCCCAGGGTCATGGATGTGGCCTTGGGTTCACATTGCTCTGTATTGGACAAATTCTCATCCCTCCAGTCTGGTAGTGGCTTATGGGTCTACCTCGTTGTCTTTTAGAGTAACATTTTTGCGGCAACCTGTCAAGCGGAGAGAACGTGTTGCGTTTGCCTTCCTGTTGTTCATGCGTTGACGCTCTGCGAGCGTGTGTGCTATACTAACGCCGTTGTGCCGGATGCTGCGGGCCGCTGTGACAGGTCTCTATCCTGTTAGGCAGGATCGCACTTTTCCATTTCAGATGGCACCGCCAGGAGGCTCACGCGTGACCGATAGAAAACGCGCCGCTCGCCCCGCAAAGAACTCCCGACCCGCCCTCGACGTAGACACGGAACCGAAGGATGCGCAGAGCCAGGTGATAGCCGAGCCGCCTCCGGAAATCCTGACCGAAATCCCGCGCCGTACCATCATAATAGAAGAAATACCGGACGAGCAGCACCTCAATGAGATCGTAGATCGTCTGCTGTCCACGCAACCAGAGGAGCAACCATTCATGTCCCCAACGGGAGAATTTGATGCCGATGTTCTCGTCATCGGCTCCGGCCCCGGCGGCTACGTCTGCGCCATTCGAGCCGCGCAGCTCGGCGCGCGAACCGTATGCATCGAGCGCGAAGCCAGCGAGTGGGGCGGCACCTGCCTCAACTGGGGCTGCATCCCCACCAAGACCCTGATCGCCAGCACGGAGCGCCTGCACCATGTGCAGACGGCCGGCGTGATGGGAGTGACCATCAGCGGCGAGATCGGGTTCGACTTCGCCAAAATGATGGAGCGTAAGACGAAGGTCGTCACCACGCTGCGCGGCGGCGTCTCCGCCCTGCTGAAAAGCAACCATGTGCGTGCGGTCGTCGGTTCGGCCTCGCTGGTCGATGCCCATACGGTCGAAGTCGTGAGCGCGGACGGCAAGACCGAGCGCATTACGTCCAAAAACATCATCCTCGCGACCGGCTCCGTGCCGATCCTGCCGCCCGTTCCCGGTCTGGCGAAAGATCCTGCCGACGCCCGGGGCGTCAGCAGCAACGGCATCTGGACGAGCGACGAGGCCGTCTACGCGAAAGAGTGTCCGAAACGCATGG
>JANXLO010000201.1 GCA_025355115.1 Chthonomonadaceae bacterium | reverse complement strand
CGAGGAGCTCTTGCGCTCCTGGCCTCTCCCGCGTGATCTGTTCGACGACTCCGGTCGCGCGTCGCATCATCTTGTGCGTCTGCCTTCCTAGCGGGTGAGGGTGACTTTGGTGAGGTAGCGCGGCTTGTCGGGGTCCTGCCCTCGGGCGATGGCGAGATGGTTGGCCCAGAGCTGGCCGGGGAGGATGTAGAGGAGGGGGCTGAGGAGCTCGTTCACGGGGAGTGGCATGGCGAGCGGCTTGGTGGCGAGGGCCAGCATTTCGGGGGCGTGGGCGACGATGATGAGTTCGGCTTCGCGCTCTCGCAGTTTGAGGGCAAGCTCGACCATGGCGGGGTAAGCGCGGCCTTCGGGGGCGAAGAGGAAGCAGGGGAAGCCTTCGGAGACCATGGCGATGGGGCCGTGGAGGAAGTCAGCTCCGGAGTAGGGTTTGGCGACGAGGTAGCTGGTCTCGGTCATTTTGAGGGCGGCTTCGAGTGCAGTGGCCTGATTGAGCCCGCGCGCGAGAACGGCGCACTCCTGTATGTATCGATACCGCTCGACGGCGGCGGCGACAGTCGCATCGAGTCCGAGGACGGCCTGCATCTGCTCCGGGACGGCGCTGAGGCCGCTGAGCAGCTCGGAGTTGCCGGCCCACTGCCCGACGAGCAGCGCGACGAGCCCAAGAGCGGTCGTGTAGGTTTTAGTGGCTGCTACCGCCCTCTCCTCCCCCGCGTGGCAGAGCAGGGTGAAGTCGCTGACGCTTGTCAAAGGGGAGTCAGGCACATTGGTGATGCCTGCCGTGAGGGCGCCAGCGGCACGGGCGACGGAGAGTGTCTTGACGACATCGGTGGCCTGCCCGGACTGCGAGATGCCCAGCACCAGGCAGCCCGACAGATTGACCTCGGCGTCGTAGAGGGTGTAGACCGAAGGGGCCGCGAGCGAAACGGGGTACCCCGCCACGATCTCGATAAGGTATTTGGCGTACGTTGCTGCATTGTCGGAGGTACCGCGAGCCGCGATCACGACATGCCGAATCTCCCGTTCGCGAAGCTCGGCGACCAGCGACGCCGCGCTGTCGTACTCCCGCTCGACCGCGCGGGCCACGGCCTGGGGCTGCTCATAAATCTCTTCCAGCATCAGCGACATCGTTGTGGTTGCCCTCTCATCGATTCAAAAGCCGTCCGCGCCCCAGTAGACGGTGCCCTGTGTCGGGAACAGGGCCGTCAGCAGGGGATGCAGAGCCGTATCCTCAGTGGCGCGCTCGGGCGGCAGCGAGCCGAACAGCAGGCCGAAGAGGGCCGACTGCGGCAGGGCATCCCTGCCATAGGTCTCTTCCGTTGGATTAACGCGCAGAAACGGCCCGTCGGCATCCAGGCAGGTGAGGCCATACGGCGTGTGGAAGGTGAGCTTTCCGCCGGGCCGCCCGGCGTTCGTCCACCGTTCGTTCATCTCCATCGCGAAGCTCCGCAGCAGGCTGTCTCGGTGCAGCAGGCGAGCCATCCCGGAGGTATTGACGTTGGACTGACATGTCTGAAGCAGACCCTCCAGCGCGAGGCATATTGGATCCTCTCGCCCGCTGCCCTCCGCTTCGACGCCCAGGCTGAGATGCAGTTGCCGCTTGCCGGTGGAGAGGGCCCGTAGCGCCACCGCATCGAGCAGGGCGGTGGCGACGGCCTGCAGATCGGCACACGGCGCGATGCCGATCTCGGTCACGTACGCATAGTCCTCGCTGATCTGATGCCCGGTGTAGAAATTGACCTGATAAAAAATGTATCCGACCGCCTCACCGTCCGCATCCAGAGCCAGCAGAGGGGGCTCGGACATCTGGCTGGGCTTCCTTCCGATCCAGTCCCGCCAGTAGGCCTCTGTGCGCTGAACCGCTATGGGACGGACCCTGTTATACCCAGTGTAGAGGTGGCGAATGGCCGCGATATCCGCGTCGGTCGCGGCCCGGACCTGGTGCGTGGTTGGCCGAGGCGTGAAGTCCGAGCGAATGCTGCCGCGCAGGCGCTCTCGCGGCCACTCCGCGTAGCCGTGCCGCTCATAGTAAGGATTGATGCCGGTGAACAGCAACGAGAAGTCCATGGCATCGGCTTCCATCACTGCGATGGCACGACAAAGGCAGGCGGAGTTGAAACCGTCGCCGCGAAACTCGGCAAGGGTCGCTACGTTCGCGATGCCGCCCATCGTCAGCTGAAAATCCCCGCACGCCACGACCCGGCGGCAGATATGTACCGCACTGATGATCTTGTCCTCCAGCACCGCGACTTGCGTGTAGTAGGGCAGCCAATCCACATCACTGTGAAAATAGCGGCGGAAATAGGCTGGATTGCCCTCACCGGGCCAGACGTTGCACCAGAGATCGACGCAGGCATCGCGCTCCTCCGGACGGATCGAGCGGATGACGGCGCCCCTATGCTGGACCGGCTCCAGGCCGCCCTGCTCACTCTGCATTTTTGGCTCCTGCCGTCGCCGCATCCATCGCCTCATCGACGAGAGCCGCTAGCGGCTCATTCGGCGCTATCCCGCAGACTCTTCGCAGCGTTATCTCCCGTCCCATCTCGCGAAGCATCCGCTGCAGTTCAGGCGCAGAGGGATCGTCCGGCTCGTCGTAGCGCAGGGCGGCGGCGATGCCCCATGAGAGTGCTCGCGGCGTGATGCCCTCCCTCTCGCAAAGCCGGGCCGCTCCGACGAGCCGGTCGTCCGCGGCAAGCTTGCGTATTGGGTCCCGCGCCAGCCGGATGCAGGTGTCTCCGAGATGCTCATTCGAGAAGCGTATCAACAGGTCGGCGACATGCTCCGCCTGCTCGTGCGGCGGAAAGCCGTGCCGCGCGACGAGGGCTGCGGAGGACTCCGCCAGTACCGCCTTCAGCAACGGAGCGATCCGTACATCACGAAGCGCCTCGAACCCGTAGACATAGCCCGCCGCGTGGCCCAAATAGCCCAGAATGGCGTGAGCGCAGTTGTGCGTGTAGAGCTTGCGCTCAACATAGGCCTCGAAATCGGCGACTGGTTCCACTCCCGAAATCGGCGGCATGGAACCGACGACGGCCGAGGCGTCGACAGGGAGATGCTTGTACGCCTCAGCGCGGACTGCCAGCGGGTCTGCGGCGCTCTCCCCTGCCGTCGGTACGGGAACCATTCGGCTCACGACAGCCTGCACGAATCCGGTCTTCGCCAGCACCTCGTCGCGGGTTGCCTCGGGTAGGTGCTCGGCGACCGCCTGCCTGAGACGGCTGGCCGCATCGTGCAGATTCTCGCACAGCAGGATGTTGACCGGGGGGCCGTGACTCTCGTGACGAGCCAGCAGGCCTGCCGCGATGGCGGGGGCGACGAATGGCAGAGCGTTCGCACCAACCGCCGTGCAGACGATCTCAGCTCGCGCGATCTCCCCTGCCACCTGCCCTTTATCCCGCCCATGCACAGCCCGGACGTTCTCGATTCGTACGGTCTCAGCGCCTGGCCCTACGATCGAAAGCGGGTAGCCGCGATGCTGGTTGAGGGCATTCACCATCGAATCCGCAACGTCCACGAACACGACCTCAAGCCCGCTTTCGTGAAAAAGCTGGGCAAGAAACCCGCGCCCGATGCTCCCCGCTCCGAACTGCACAGCCGTCCCTGTAGTCAAACCTCACTCCTGACCTGTTCGCCCTGATGGAGTGGAAACATCGATGTTTCCACTCCATCCCAGTTGGCGTTGCTCGCCGCGCCGGTCGCAGCCCTACTTGCCAGCCTTCATCATCGTCTGCGCGTTGGCGAGGCTGCGGTTCACGGCTTCCCAGTCGATGACGCTCAGGAAGGCGTCGATGTACTTCGCTCGCGCTGTCCCAAAGTCTATGAAGTAGGCGTGCTCGTAGACGTCGAGGCCGAGAAGGGGCGCGGAGTTCCAGACAGGGTAGGTGTTCTGTGAGTCGCCAATATAGTTGAAAAGGCTGCCATCGGTATAGTCGTAGGCCAGCCACACCCAGCCTCGGGCGGCGATGCCGGTCGCCTTCAGGTCGGCTTTCCAGCTGTCGTAGGATCCGAACGTGCCGGTGATGGCCTCCCCGATCGCTCCGTCAGGCGCGCCGCCTTTGCCGCCGAGGTGCCCGAAGTAGAGCTCGTGGTTCTTCACGCCGCCCAGGGCGAAGCTGTACTCGACTTTAAGCTCGCGCAGCTCGCTGAAGGTTGCGTTGGCTTTGGTGGGATCGGGAACGCCGAGCGCGGCGAGCTTTGCACGGATCTCATTTACCTTGTTGACATAGCCGACATACAGCTTATAGTGCTCATCGTGAGTCTTGCGGCTGATTCCCGCCGCTTCCGTGCCGTATACTTTGGCGGGAAGAGGGATTGGCTTGATTGGAGTGGGAGCAGCGCCCCGCACCGCCTCAGCGGCCTCGACGCTAGTCAGCGAAGTGGCGGCGAGCACACCCGCTCCGGCAACTGCGCCCAGAGCGAGAAAATTGCGGCGATTGAAGGCATTCGGATCGACGGACATGAGAGTTCTCCTTTAGAGTATCTTGGCTTCGATTGGTTCTGATTTTGCGGCCTCCCGAACGAGGCGCATCATCCGTCGGGAGATGTCGTTGAACGGCGTCTCCCCGCAGAAAAGGCGCATTGCGATGCGCGTCGCGCCCGGACGTTTGATCCCGTGCCTATAGCAGAAGCCGGGCCAGCGGTAGAAGAATGCCGCCATCCGCAGGGCGGCATCGAAATTCGAGCGAAACTCGGCGGCGATGGCCTCCGTGTATCCGCTGGTCTCTCCCGAGAGCACGCATTGAGCGGCGATCTGTCCGCTTTTCAGAGCGTGCAGAATTCCGTCGCCAAAAAAAGGATTTATGAGGCCAGCCGCATCCCCTGCCAGAAGGACGCGACCGGACTGGATCTTGTCCATTCCATTCCACAGGGGCAAGGGATGGGCGTGAAAGACCAGTTCCTCGACGCGCTTCGGAACGCCGAGCAGTGTGAGATAGTCCACGATGGCCCGCTGGAGCAGCTCACGCACGGCGGTATCGCCGCGCTCTCCGGCGCGTCGAGGGCGGAATACGCCTGCACCGACGTTGAGATGATCGCCTTTCGGAAAGACCCAGGCGTACCCGCGCTCGACCGCGCCGTATTCGAGATGACAGACTTCGGGACGCAGGTCGGCATGGCCTTCGCCCCACCGGTGCGGCACCTCCGCCTCCATCGCGATTGCCAGGCTTCTCTCCTTCCGCAGGCCGACGGCGCGTGCGGTGATGCCGTTGGCGCCATCCGCGCCGATGACCGCATCCGCAGTGGCCGTCCACACTCCGCTCGGCCCTTCCGCCGTGATCTTGACCGGGCCATCGCGCTCGATTTCCAGCGCGCGAACTCCCAGGCCGTCCCTCAACTCGGCTCCGGCGCAGGCCGCTCTCTGGGCCAGGGCGTTGTCGAAGACCGAGCGGCGCACCATCCAGAGCGAGCGCTCGCAGCCATCACCCGGCTCAGGGTTCATCGGGGCCAGGCAGGGGTCGCCAAACTTCCAGGTGTGGCGCATGAATTTCGCATCTGCCTCAACGAAAGCGTCCGGGGCGAGGTCGCGCAACTCCTCCATAGCGAGCACCTTCGATACCATCATGGGCATCCCGCCTCCGCACGTCTTATGGCGCGGCAACGGCATCTTCTCCAGCAGGGCGACTTTCGCCCCTCCTCGCGCCAGCACGAACGCCGCCTCGCCCCCGGCAGGCCCCGCTCCGATCACGACCGCATCGTAATGTGCCATAAATCTCCCGCGCTCGCTCCGTTCAATGTCGGAAAGAACGGCCTATTATAGCATAGCGGCGAAGGCGATTGCCTGTTCCAGCGAGAAGGATGTGCCCTTCTGCCAGGCTTTCGTGAACTCAATTTCGCCAAGTACCTGTCGGAGGAGAAGCAGGCGAGCCTCTTGACCAGCCTGCACGCTCGGTGCTAGAGGCGTTCCCAGACGCTTGTTCTGCGCGGAGATTGTCCCGTGAAGGCTGGCGGCGCGCAGGGGATGCCCCTCCGCTTGATCAAGCTCCGCGATGCCCAGCAGGGAGGCGAGGATTCCGCTCTGATTGCGTGCCTCAGCCTCCATTTCCAGGCTGCGTCGATAGTAGTCCCTGGAGGCCGCGAACTCGCCCTTCGCGCGCATCAGTTCACCCAGATTGCTGAACGTGCCAGCGATGTAGCGCTTCGCCCCCAGCTCTTCAAAAACCAGAAGAGCCTCGCTGTAGCACTCCTGCGCCGCGACGTAGTCCTCCTCGTAGAAGGCCACTTCACCCAGGGTATGCCGCGCTACTGCCATGCCGCTCCTGTCCTGTATCTCCGTGTAAAGGGCAAGAGATTCGGCCAGAAAGACTTTCGCGGCAGGGTACTCGCCCTGTCTATTGGCGATGAGCGCCTGCGAGTGCAGATTGCCGGCCAGCCCGCGCAGATTGTTTTCCTGACGCAGCAGAGTTTCCGCCTCTGCCAGCGCCTCCAATGCCTCCGTGCCCTCCCCTTGATCCTTCTGCGCGAGAGCCAGATTGGTCAGCATGATGCCGAGCACATGATCGTCCTTCAGTTCGCGCATCCGCGCGATGCTGACCTTGTAGAGCACGCTGGCTGTCGCGGAGTCGCCTTCGTGATAGGAGATAAGACCCAGGCTATGCAGGGCGTGAGCGATGCCGAGGCTGTTCCCCTCCGCCTCATGCAGAGCCATATTCTGCTTCTGCAAACTGCGTGCTTCGACGAAGTCTCCCAGCGCCCAGCAGAGATTCCCGGCGGATTTCAGCGCTTTGGCGCGAAGCGCGGGCGGTGCCGTCGGGCTCTCTGCCAACGCGATTCGCAGCCACTCGCGTCCCTCGCGAAGATAACCGCGGATATACCAGAAGCCTCCCATCGCCGCCGCCAACCGGAGACGCTCAAAGCCTCCTCCAGGCAGACTCAATGCGCTGCGCAGATTCTCCTGCTCGGCTTCCAGCCGCTCCAGCCACTCACGCTGCCCCTGGTACCGCAGGTGGATCTCCCCTTCCTCCGCAAGCGCGATGCACCAGTTTCGATGCCGCTCCGCCATCCCTGTCGCCGTGCCGTGCTCCGCAAGCC
>JANXLO010000179.1 GCA_025355115.1 Chthonomonadaceae bacterium | reverse complement strand
GCAGCTCGGCGATGGTGCGAACATGGTAGGGAACGGGGAAACTCGTGACCACATGCAGGCCGCTCCGATCCCAGCTCGCTCCGGTGAGGCGCGCGAGCAGATAGACGGTATCGCCTTTTTTCCCGACAACGGCTTTGCCATCCTTCCCCGTAACGTCAGGCTGGAGCACTTCAGCGTCCAGGAATTTCGCCACATCGGAGAGGGCGACCATCGGCTTGCCGTTCGGCTTCGCGAGCGCCAACTCGCAGCGCACCGCATTGGTATTGCGAGTGACTACGACCGCGTCCCCGCGACCGTTGACATGCCATTCGGCTCCAAACTGAGCCAAAATATCAAGTGCGACGAAGGTCTCAGAACCGTCAGAAAGTGGAGGAAGCCGGTTGATGAATTCTTTGCCAGCTATACGCACATGCACTGGCTTCAGTGCATCTTGTGCCTCAGCAGGAGCGGCGAGGTTGAGCAGTAGTGCCGGGAGAACGGGCAGTCCCCAAAAGCCCGAAGCGCGGCGGAGCATACGAATCAGTGACGGGGATTTCGCGGAGTCGTAGGGTGAATGATTCACGGTCTAGCACCTGCCTTTGCCGAAATTCTGGGACGCTGAAAGAGCATTGATGGCAGCGAGACATAGGAATGCCTGCTGCATGTTGAGCGGAAGAGCGGGGGTTTCCTCAGTCTCAAGCTGGCAAGAAAACGAAATCAAATTGATTTCGATCAGTATAGCGGATAAACGGATTGCTTGTCCATGTGTGACTTAGTTTTTTTTCTTGATTTTTCCTCCTTTCTGATCACTCCTCAAAAAACGAGCGTCCTGATGTGAGCCCAACGGAACGATGCAGGCGTTCCGGCCCTCGATGGCGAACAGTAGCTCATCACAGAAGCGACCCTGTCATCACGCGCAGGCTATGATCGCGAACGAGGAGAGTTGGCATGATAGATCTGACCGGTAGGCACATTTTCATCGCTGGGGGCGGGCGCGGCATCGGGGCGGCGGCTGCGCGCAAAGCGTCGGAGGCCGGAGCGAAGGTCAGCATCAACTACATCAGCGCAGGCGGGGCGGCGGCAAAGCTTGTCAGTGAAATCGAGGCGACAGGCGGTAGAGCATTTGCCGTTCAGGCCGACATCTCGAAGGACGGCGAAGTCGAAGTGGCAATGGACGAAGCTGTCTCACGGCTTGGCCCGCTCGATGGTCTCGTCGTCTCCGCAGGCATCTTCGAAGGCTTGCCGATCGAGGAGATGACCGCCGATTTCTGGGATCGAACTATGGCGATCAATCTGCGCGGAACTTTTCTCGCGGTGCGTGCAGCCGTTAAGCATCTCCGCGCCGCAAAAAGAGGCGGGAGTCTCGTCATCTACTCCTCAACGGCTGGGCAGCGCGGCTCCGCGGTCTACTCCGCCTATGCTACCTCCAAAGCGGCACAGATCATGTTCATGCGATCGATGGCGTTGGAGCTTGCTCCTGATGCCATCCGCGTGAACTGCATCGCGCCTGCATGGACGGAGACGGAGATGGTCTCCGAGAAGATCGATGAGATCGGCCGCCAATCGGTAGCGAGCGCGTTTCCCCTCGGGCGAATCGGCCTGCCGGACGATGTCGCCGGAGCCACCTGCTTTCTCCTCAGTGATCTAGCCGGATTCATCACAGGCGCGACCCTTACGGTAGATGGAGGCATGGATATGCGCGGCTAGCGCAGGAGCATTCAAACAAGCCAGTCATTTATTTCGATTTGACTGGCTTCGCATGATTTGCTCAACGTGATAGCTCGCGGACATCGTACACTTAGAGCAGACGAGAATACTGCGTATCCACTGGCCAGAAGTGGAGATGACCAACTATGCTGGAGAAGCCATGACGCCTCGAATGCAGGGGATACTGTATCAGGTCAGCATAATGACCGACCCAGATCCAAACATTATTTTTGAACGCATCGCACAGGCAATCGGCGAATACTATTCAGGCGCGATGGCGATGGTCAACCTCTGCGCAGATGGCTGCCTGCAATTTCGCGCTGTAGTGAACCCGCACCGGATCATTCGCCGCCTCTCTACGAACTCCGTTCAGGGCACCTACTGCCTCATCACTCTGCGCACAGTCGCCCCACTTCTCATTCAGAACGCCTCCGAACAGCCCGAACTGGAGGGCCATCCCGCCATCCGCTTCAATCTGACGCGGTATCTGGGCGTGCCCATTCTCGACTCGCTCGGCAGCCCCCTGGGAACGCTCTGTTTCCTGGACGGGCGTTCTGACATCACTCTGGATGACGCTGACATTCGCTTTATGTCTCTGCTCGCAATGCGAGTCAGCGCCGAAGTGCAGCGCGAACGCGCAATCCTGGAGAGAGTGAGAGAGATAAGATGTGCAGCGGAGACCATGGCTGAACTAAACGCCCGTCTCCAGGCGACTGCTGAGGAGAAGCGCCGCTTTGTCAGCATGGTAATCCACGATCTGCGTCACCCACTCGCAACCATGCAGACCCTGTTCTATCTGCTGAGGACGGAAGAGGATCCAGTCGAGCGCGAACTGTATCTCGATACGCTCGACAATCGTGCGCATTCGCTCGCAATTATGCTGGACGGCCTGATGCAGTATCAGAAAATCGAGGCTGGCCATATGCCTCTGCTTGTTGGGCTGTCATTGGTTGGCCTCTCGCAGTTCCCTGTCCTTCCCATAGAACTTCGACCTGTGTACCTATGATCCAATTAAAGGAACCCCTGTCATCCTTCGCTCCGCCGTCACCGACTATCATGATTTGCTCTGATTCGTCTCCGAGGACTTCGAATAGTCCTTTTGTTGAGATTGCTTCACAATTCTTGGTCAATAGGGTTCTCTCCCACTCCGAAGGCAATGTACGTATTGATCCTACGTTCTTGGTGC
>JANXLO010000718.1 GCA_025355115.1 Chthonomonadaceae bacterium | reverse complement strand
CATGCCAGCGGACTCCTCCAGCCATTGCACAAAGCCGTCCAAAATTTCGTAAGCCTCTTCGAGAAGCTGTCCAATCTCGGACGCCGCATCCGAGTCGTAATCGTTCAGGCCATCCTGCGGCCCCTCGTTGAAATCCGACATATCAACTCCCATACTGTATTTTTGGTGCAGGAATGAATGCATTCGCGGGGAGAATCGCAACTGTCATAAGGGGACACCGCCCTGGTTCTCGGCCAGACATTCCAGAAGAAGCGAGCGGTTACCTGTTAAAGACGATCCGGCAGCTGAAACAGTTCCCAAAGAAGAGGGCGATTCCCCTGTACCTTGCCTCGTATCCCCTCAGGGCATCAGATATTTCAGATAGGCCAAATCCACAACGCCCAGTAGCACCAGCAGCAGCAATGAGGCAGTCGACTTCCAGCGCTCAGGAAACAGGACACGGAAAGAGATCGATAGGATCAGACATATTGGCAGCATAGCGGGAAACAGATACCTGCCCTGCATCTGGAAATAGCGAAGAATGAATGTGAGGTAGCTAGCTCCCACGATAGCAGCAGTTGCAAACAACAGCCAAATTCCATAGTTTTGTTCGCGAGAAAAAATACGTCGTCGCTGCAGATGCAGGCGCACTAGACCGATCAGGCCAAGAGAGCTAACGCACCCGAGGATCTGGTAGATTTGCGGTGGCAGGAAGCTGGGAGCCCCAATCTTTACCCCGTCAGGAGAGCCGTAGACGGCCCAGAAACTGAGAAAAGTGCCCAGACACATCTGTACCAGATACGGCCCCCACCCCCCTACCCTCTCTGCCCAGACCGCAGCCTGTGCGGTGTGTTCGAACTGCTCGGCGAAGAGCTTAAGCGGAAGCAATTGGGAGTACAGCACCTGATTCCGAATGAACCACCACCCGCAAACCAAAGCAAGGACACCGAAAGTCACCCCCGCTCGCTTCAGCAACACCGGCTTTTGCTTCTCATCCTGGTAAAACAGCAGGAGTGCAAATCCGAATACTGGCAGCAACAGCAGCCCCGTGACTTTAGTCAGGATCGCAGATCCGAGCACGGCTCCAAGTTGTACGGCGACTCTTTTAGAAAATCCCTTTTTTAAAGCGAGTATGAGCAGACAAAGCGTCCCGCTGAAGCAGAGCTCTATGAGCACATCGTTATTGACAGCAGAGGTGATTGCGAAATGCGTTGGCGTAAGTGCTGCGATGCCCACGGCCACGACCGCCGCCAAATGATCCGTCGGAAAAAGCAGTCGTCCTGCGCGGTAAATTACGAGCAGGCAACACACGCCCATGAACAAAGAGCCAAGGCGCATTCCTCGCCCGCCTAATGGGGAGAATGGAGCAATTGCTATATAATAGAGTGGAGGCTGGTGCCACTCGTAGGCAGCACCAGGTGATTCTCCACCAACTGTTGTTGGGGTCGAATGAGAAGGCAAGTGTCCTGAAGCGATGTTCTTGACATACGAGATATGAGCCGCTTCGTCCGGAGCATCTTGTGACCCGTTTCTTCCGACAGGGACAACGGCTGCATGAATTCCTCCTAGCAGGAGGTATAGCACCAGCAGAATAGGCAGTGCATACCGCCACCCACCTGCCAGAGCCACTGACTCAAGCTGCGCATCCTCAGGAGGCGCTAAATTTGCGCTCCTGCCAGCGCCTTCCGCGTTGGAATTCACGGCTGATGACCGTTCATGCCAGGAGCCATGCTCTCTTCCCACGTCACCTCCATGACGACAACCCCGTGGGCCGTGCCAGCCGTCGGAACCCATAGTCCACGGCGCATCGCATCTGCCAACAGAAACCGCCACTCGCCAGGAACAGGCGATTCGATATACCAGGAGCGCAGGAATTCGAGCTCGTGGCCTGACGGATTATCGGTCGCTCTCCGCATGGGAGACCAGTTTAGATTGATGAGCACATATTTGTATCCGTTTGTCCGCAGCCAGCGCGATAAATCAAGGCCATCATGCATTCGATCATAGGGAATAAAGGCTGAATGCTCCCGGTTGCCCCAGAGGTACGGTCGGTCCAGGTAGAACCCGCGCGCCTCATCGTAGAGCACGATTCCCTCCCCTGCATAGGTGTTTCTGTTGATCCAGTTCACCGACTCGTACAGGTCCAGACGTCTGGTCAGATAGTCATCGTGCGTGTCAGGTTCAGTCGCATTTTTCAGCACATCGCCGAATGACAACGAGGTGAGCATCATCCCGGAATCATGAGCCGCTTTGGTGCTCGTGGGCAGCGTCCAAATACTCCACAATAAAATCTGGGTCTGTCCAATCACTACAAGCGCAGTCAAAGTTGGCAGCAGCCGCAGTTGGATACCTCTGCCGCGTTCCATCCTTCGTTTACCAATCCGGGAGAATGCGATCATCCCGTAGGCCGCGACAACTGCTGCCAGGGGCATCATCGACACCAGATAGCGCACTACCTGAGCAAGCAAAAACCAGGCCAGTAGCTGCACGGATAGGAGCAGAAGGAGATCGACAACATGTCGAGGAATTCCCCGCATAAACACTAACGGCAATATGAATGCCGCATAGAGTCCGCCTGTCAGCGCCATGAAAGTGTAGTCACCGAGGTTTGTGTATCGCTCGGGATTCGTGGTTAGCCGCCAGGGTGTCAGGACTGGGTTTTTCGCGGGAGTGGTCGTGCCGTGAATGAAGCCAAAGCTGCTCTGCTCCGACTGGTACGGAGCCGCACGATCAGCGCTCCAGTTTACACTTCGGGGGAATGCCCGAAAGAAAAAAGGATAAACAGGGTTGTTTGTGAACATAAGACTCTTGATATACCACGGGCTCCCGACCGCCATCGCGATACCGCAGAACGCAAGGCACGAGCGAAAAGGCACACGCCTCCACAGAAGAAGGCAGAAGGTCATCACAAACGGGATTAGGGCCAGATATTTAACCCCCAGCGCAAATCCCATCGCGATCCCAGCCAAAGTCCCCCACTCCCTCAGATTGCGCTGCCTTTCCGTGTCTTTTGTCATCCCCGATGAATCGGTGCGGCTCCGTTTGGTTGCTTCTATGGCCATTACCGCAGCGAAGAGGCCAAGCGTCACATAGAGCCCGAACCCTACTTCTACGTACGCTACACAGCACTCCCACAGATAGATTGGAGTAGTGACGAGAAGCTGGCAAGCCGCCCATCCGGCAGGCATGGGCATCACTCTGCGGCAGAAGCCCAGCACCGCCGCGACTGTCAGCACACCCATCAACAGGTGAAACATGTTTGCCAGGGCATATCCATCGTAGAGCAGCCCTACGCAGTAGAGCATTTCCATCAGAAATGGGAAATTGCTATGATGCTCGGTGGGGAGCATTGTGATGCGATGCAGTGAGAGAAAAACCTTTGGGTCCGCCAGGTGATAGGCGAGCACGTCCCATTCATGGCCAGCCGGGGGCTGAAAGCATGCGCACAGTGCGAAGATGAGCGCCGCCGCTAGAACAAGCATCGTTGCCGGGGCAATAAGATTAGCGAGCGAAAGGGAGAAGGCTGAGGGGTGGCCCCTATGTGAATGTGCCCTCCTCGTGGCTATTTGGACGATGTCCTGAAAATTGCGGATGGATCCTACTATCCCGAACAGAGCCAATGCGACCCACAGGAGTGTCACGGGCCAAAAGGTTAGTTGGCCCGCTAAACCTAAAGCCAAAACCCCGTACGCGGCGATGCCTAGACCAAAAGCCGTGCCGTATGCAAAGCGCTCCAACGGGGATAAGGCCAGTGTTTTCAGGCGGCTCAGCAACACTCTGCCTAATCCAGAACAGATGATGACCGCAGTGAAGAGAAGGATTATCGACTTCATAGCTCGATCAGCCTGGCTTCAGACACGAAAGGTTTTTCACCGGAGCCTCGATGAAAATCCACTACCCCGATATGACTACCCCGACTGCCTGCCTGAACGATCAACGTATTCCCAATACGCTCCCCTTCCGTAAGCACCGTGTGTGAGTGCCCCCCGATGATTAGGTCGATGCCCGGAACGCGAGCCGCCAACTCCTGATCACGAGCATAACCAATGTGTGTCAGGCCAACGAGGATGTCAGGAGCGAAGCGAGCTTTAAGGAAGGGTACGAGTCGTTTGGCAAATTCAATCGGGGAGTCGAACAGATAGAAGGATACTTTGCGCGAGAGCATACGTTCTGTGATCATTGGAACTGTGAGACCGAACACGGCAATTCTGCATGTAGGCAAGTCCTTTATGATATACCTGTAGACCGGAACGTCTTCTGCTCGGTCACTGATATCGCTGCCGTGAGTTGACTTTAGAAAGGATGAGTGAGAGGAAGCGTGCACGTTGGCGCATAAGATCGGAAATTTTGCCAGGGAGAGTTTGCTTTCAAATCCAGTTCGAGAGAGATGAAAGTCGCGATTTCCAACAGTCATTGCATCGTATCCAAGATCGTTCATCTGTTCAAGGATCGGCTCCCCAGCGGAACGGAAAGTGATATTACCAGAGGAGCCTGCGTCCCCTGCATCCAACATAAGCCCGCGATCGCCTATCTCAGCGCGTTTGAAACGCAACGCTTCTGCACACTCCAGAGTCATCTTGCCATGAAAGTCGTTTGTGTGAATGATCTGAAGCAATCCAGGCCTATCCTTGATCTGTCCCAACGGATGCTCGAATGCTGAAGAAAAACGCTCTGTTCACTGTTTTGTCCCGTCAGAACCGCTACGGATCGACGCCAGATATGCTCTTAACACGGCCTCTCGCGCTCCATGAGCATCCATAAGGCGTTCACATACTTCCCGAACAGCGCCTTGCCCTCCGCATGAAGCAGTGACAAAATCCGCCTCAGCAAGTACCTCTCTGCGTGCATTCGCCACTGCGATCTTGACTCCGCAGATGGCGAATGCGGGAAGGTCGTTCCAGTCGTCTCCGATATAGGCAACTTCGTCTCTTTGGAAGCCCAGCGACGATTCAAGCGCTGAAAGTGCAGCGCCCTTGTCAGTCACTCCAGGCAGCAAGTGTGTGATTCCCAGCTCTCTGCCGCGCCGCTCAATCACCGGGCTAGACCTGCCAGATATCCATGCCACACTCACACCCAGAATTTTCAGCAAGGTCAGGCCCAGGCCATCGTGAACATGAAAGTGCTTCAGTTCTGCCCCTCGGTCATCGTAGCCAATTGCACCATCAGTGAGGACTCCGTCTACGTCCATAGCGAGGAGGCGGACTCCAGCGAGTTTCTGAGTGAGATCCATAATAACTCATTATGGCAGGTTAGTCTCGCAAAAACAATCGTCAGAAGCGGATGCAGAAGAGGCGTGATATTGCTCGGCACGTCCGATAATGTTGGCTACTCAGACTGAATTCCGTTTTTTGGACGGGCGCTCGAGCGCCCGTCCAAAAAA
>JANXLO010000163.1 GCA_025355115.1 Chthonomonadaceae bacterium | reverse complement strand
CTCTCCCCTGCCCCGTTCACGATCTCGACACCCTCACCGCGCACCGCAGAGAAGGTAAGATCGCCCTTGATCTCGGTGATTGCCCCATAGAGTACGTCGCTCATTGTAGGAGCAGGCTTGTAGGCTGTCCACGCCACGGAGACTACACACGACTCCAGCCCGGCGACGGCTGCGCGAGTCCCATCGATCGGATCGATGATGAGTATCCCCTCAGGCGCTCTGCCTGGAAAGGGATGCACAAGCCCACGATCCTCAGAGTAGTAGGCTACGTTGAGATCATGCTCATGAATATAGCTCTCCACAGCGTCTTCGGCGATATCGTCGATGTCGAAAGTCGCATCTCCGCTCGAGGCGATGCCAGTTACTCTTCGCGCCCTCCAGGTGCCCAGGTGCGGAACGACAGCAGCCTTCACGTGCGCAGCCAGGGCGCGAATAGTCTCTTGCGGTGTCACTATCAGGTTTCCTTCCATCTAATTCCGAATGCACTTTTGAATTGTGAATAGAGGATACCCGAAACTCTCCGCTTAGATATAATGATCCCGGCTTTCCATCCAAGAGGCCCCAATGGAAGATTGACACGTGACTGTGGGGCGGCTATAATCTACAGAACGCCGTGCCCGACAACGACTGTCTGCTGGCACTCTGCCAGCCGCCCGTTCGTAGCAGATAAGGGTGCTAAACTCGCCGAGAGTGCCTCGGTCGAGCGGGAGGACGAGACTACTTCAACATGATTCACAAACTGATTATAATCGGCTCTGGACCTGCGGGATATACCGCCGCACTGTATGCGGCGCGAGCCAATCTTAAGCCACTGATGATAGACGGCGGAGTCGGCAAGGGGCAGGAGATGCTCGGCGCTGGCGGACAGCTGACCATAACGACCGAAGTGGAAAACTATCCCGGCTTCGAGCATGGCATCCAGGGGCCTGAATTAATGCGTACCATGCGGAAGCAGGTGCTGCGATTCGGAACTGAGATCGTCGAAGATATCGTGACGAAGGTCGATCTCAGCGAGCGGCCTTTCAAGGTATGGGTTGGTGACGACCTCTATCATGCTCGAGTCATCATCGTCGCGACAGGCGCGTCTGCGAAATGGATCGGTCTGCCGGAGGAGAGACCCGTCTGGGAAGGCGGATTGGGAGGCGCCGGAATCTCCGCCTGCGCCACTTGCGATGGCTTTTTCTTCAAAGGCAAGGAGATCGGTGTTGTCGGGGGCGGAGACACTGCGATGGAGGAGGCAGTTTATTTGACAAATCACGCCTCCAAGGTCTATCTCATTCATCGACGAGATACCCTGCGCGCCTCGAAAATCATGCAGGAGCGCGCCTTCAAAAACCCCAAGATCGAGTTTATCTGGAATGCGGCAGTCGAGAGGGTTCACGATCCGGCCGACAAGAGAGTCAGCGGCGTCACGCTCCGCGACACCGTCACTGGCCTAGCCCGTGAACTCCCACTTCAAGGCCTTTTCGTCGCCATTGGACACAAGCCCAACACCGACCTCTTCACCGGCCAGCTCAACCTTGATGAAAACGGCTACCTGCTGACCAACCACAACGTCCGAACAAGTCGATATGGTGTGTTTGCCTGTGGGGATGTTCAGGATCATGAGTATAGGCAGGCGATCACAGCTGCAGGCTCAGGCTGCATGGCCGCCATTCAGGCGGAACGGCTTCTGGAGGCCGAAGGCGACACGGACATTCTGGAGACCCCTACGCACTGGTAGATACGCAGATCTGCCAGTTTAGCAAGCCTGTCAATGCGCCTTCCCCGTGGCGAGCGCGTAGAACATGAAAATCGCCGCTGCGCCCATCGAGGCCAGTGCAGTGCCGCCGAGAAGATTGCTCCAGAGACGGTTTCCGCGCCCGCCCATAATTTTGCGATTGTTGCAGATCATGAGGAGCAGCAGAATTAGCGGCGGCGCTACGACAGCATTGAGGGCGGAGGAGTAGAGCAGCGCCTTGATGGGACTAACCTTCTGGTAGAAGTTGAGAATGTATCCCCCAACCGTCATCGCGATGATCGTCCAGTAGAATTTATTCGCCCTCTGGAACCGACGATAGAGGCCATAGCGCCATCCGAACGCTTCCGAGACCGCGTAAGCCGCAGAGCCAGCCAGAGTTGGGACCGCGAGCAGGCCAGTACCTAAAATGCCCACCGTGAAAAAGATATAGGCGATGTTGCCAAGCGGCTTCAGCGCCATCGC
The DNA here is from genome assembly GCA_025355115.1 of Chthonomonadaceae bacterium. Taxonomy (GTDB): domain Bacteria; phylum Armatimonadota; class Chthonomonadetes; order Chthonomonadales; family Chthonomonadaceae; genus JANXLO01. The sequence goes on along the minus strand of JANXLO010000163.1, from coordinate 1,378 downwards.
AGCATCCTGTGCCGTATTGATATCCGTTTTGCCGGTGGCATGAAGCGTGGCCGCGGCGCAGATCATAATGAAGAAGGTAGCCACCTGTGAAGCGACCATGCCTACAATCGTGTCGGAGCGCATGGCCCTTATTTCAGAGAGTGTGGCTCTGTGAACGCGGCGACCCGGCTCTACTGCATTGCCACCGGCTATCTCCTCCTCGACCGTCTCGCCTGCCTGCCAGAAGAAAAGATAGGGCGAGATGGTGGTGCCCAAAAAGCCCACCACTGTGAGGATAAACTCAGGGCGGTTCGACCATTGAGGAATAAAGCCGTGGACAAGTGCGCCCCAGTCGTGATGCACAGTCGGCCAGAAGGCGGTCACGACATAGGATAGGAGCGCAAGGGCAAGCCACTTCAGAATTTTTACGTATCGGCGGTAGGGCACGAACACTTGAAGCAGCACGATGAAGAGCGTGATCGCCGCCAGCCAGAAGTGGAAGGGCAGCCCGAACAGCATCTTGGCGGATGCCGCCATCACGTTGAGGTCCGCATAGATGTTGGCTACATTCGCGCCGATGAGCAGCAGAACTGATCCGAACATGACCCACTTCGGATAGTGCTCTTTGAGCACACCTGCAAGTCCCTTTCCGGTCACAGCCCCTATCCGCCCGCACATCTCCTGAACGGCTATCATAAGTGGAATGCAGACAGGGACAAGCCAGAGTAAGCCATATCCGAACTGCGCTCCCGCGACGGAATAGGTGCCGATGCCGGAGGGATCGTCGTCCGCTGCTCCCGTTATCAGGCCAGGCCCTAGCCTCTGAATGAAGTTTTTATGCGAATTATCGATGGCTTCGCAGCGCGAATCGATCAGGTCTTCCTCATCGATCTTCTGCTCCTCCACCGGCTCGTCCGGGAAGTGGTTGATACCGTCTGCGAAGAGCTCCGCCTTGCAATCATCCGTCTCACTCGGCACTTGCGGCATTCCGTTTTACCTCCGCGTGGTTTTCGGCTCTACTAACACATCCGAATGCTGGCAGATGTGCAGCTGTACAACTTATATACGACAGGACGCAAAAATGTGTTCGGTTGTTCCCGGCCCTTGCCCGAGGCACTCTCAAATCTATAATGCAAACGATCATGGAGGCTTTCACATGAGGCGACACAAGCTTCGCAAGTATATTGGCTGCCTGATCGGAGCGGCAATTGGGGATGCGCTCGCAACGCCGCACACAGGCTTGACGCCTGACCAGACGGCAGCCTCACGAACTGCCGGTGAGTTTTTGCCCGCTAGAACGGCCATGTCCTACCTTATTCCCGTGGCGGAGCTGGGATTTTCCGAGATTGGGGAGAGGCTTGCCGCTGGGCAGTGGACGGAGGACATCCAGCTGATGCTC
>JANXLO010000135.1 GCA_025355115.1 Chthonomonadaceae bacterium | reverse complement strand
TGCCATTCAAAACCGCTCGGCTCAGCACATCCTCAATTCGCGGCGGGCTGTTAAGCACTCCAGGATGCGTCGTGTCGAGCCGCACATCGCTCAGCATCGCGAAAAAACGGTTGCTCTCTCCCTTTGCCACGACGAATTTCCCGACGCGCAGATCCTCCACACTTACGGACTCATCAAGCCGCATCTCGAGCCCGTCAGAAAGCGAACCTCGAACTATCACTCCCAGCTCTCTGCCTGGTGGCTCCAATCTCTTCTGTTCCCCGCTTTTAACGACGATCCGCAACTGATCTCTCACTTTCAAGACTTGGGATGACAGCCCTGAACATTATAGCCTGTCGGCAGAATCCCGTCAATGGCTTGCTTCCAACTCGCTGACTGGATAGATTTTCCCTTTGCAGAGACCAATTGTCAGGCAGAGGGATAGTTGGGGAGGATGTTGCACCGGGTGTGCTTAACCTAAGGTGCGTGAATGAGCAAAAACTTCTACACCAATTGACGGACATCGTGGCCCCTTCCTGCATCACAGAGGGAATTGAGGACAACTGCCCCACATGGGCGATGGCGCCTCCTTTAGCGTTCGTTATGCCCGAGCGCATTGAGGATGTCCCCGGCATCGTGCTGGCAGCCGAGAGCGAAAGCGCTGCGATAATCGTTGTGGGCGGAGGGACGGAGATCGCGTCAGGCGGTTCTCCCCCTACCGATCGACCATATGTTGTCCTTAGCACTGCGCGACTCAACCGCATCACAGATTTTCAGCCAGACGATCTCACGGTGACTGCAGAGCCCGGCGTCACTCTTTCCGCGCTGCAGCAGCTTGTCTCCTCTCGCCGCCTCTTTTTGCCTCTGGATGTCCCGCTATCAGACAGGGCGACGATGGGCGGTATTGTGTCCGCCGGGACTTGTGGCTTCTGGCGGCCTGCCTACGGCGCACCACGCGACCTGCTAATTGGCCTCAAAGCAGTGATGACGGGCGGTATCGTGGTGAAGGGCGGGGGCAGAGTAGTTAAAAATGTGGCGGGCTATGATGTCTGTAAACTCTTCACTGGCGCACACGGCACCCTGGGAGCGTTGACGGAGCTCACCTTCAAACTACGGCCACTTCCAGAAGCGGACAGGACGGTCTCGTGGGACGCTCCAAGCATCTCGGCTGCGGCGAGGCTGGGCTTCGAGCTCCATCAGGCACGGCTTGCGCCCACTTTCATTGTCGCCACAAACGAGCCTATGGGGACTCCTAGACTGCTCATCGGCTTGCAGGGTCTCGCGCCGCGAGTGGAGTGGCAAGTGAGGGAGTTCGCTCAGAGGCTCTCCATCGCCGGATGGAACTCTCTGCCCAATGTTATCCCGCCGCCCGAATTGACCGCACTGCGCGACTGCCTTAACCCAAGTGATGCGGAAAACGTGCTCTCGATTCGGATGTCTGTTCTGCCTACTGAGGCGGTCTCGCTGGCAGCACAGTTCGAAGGGATTCCGGATGGGCGTCTCATGATACACTGCTCGACCGGCATAACGAAGCTGTCTTTCAACTGTGCAAATGATGAGATGTTCAAAACAGTGAAATCACTGATTCCTGCTGACGCAAATGTCGTATGGACTCGTCTCGGGGCGGATAGAGCTAAAGCTGGCATCGCACGATTTGGCGACACGCGCAAGGAGTTCGCACTGCATCGTTCTCTAAAACTGGCTCTCGACCCAAAGAGTACCTTCAACCCAGGTCGCTTTTTTGGCGGGCTTTAAGCGTCGCGACAAAGGACAGACAAACCCCTAGCATCTCGCATAGCAGGAGCCAAAACAGAGTCTGTAAACAGCAGTGCGCAATGTGGATCGAACTTGCCGATTCCCGATTCACAGTCACCTGCCCCAGCGCCTCGGCCCTGCTCCCTCCTTCCCTAATCGTTCAGAACTGTGAAGTGGGGCCGAGTTCAGAAGGAGGCTGTCTCTGCTGATTATGGGTGGCCCAGAACTGGGATGCTTATTTTCGCGTTCGTTTTCTTAAGCGCAGGATGGAGAGCATCGCAGCGGTGAGCATCACCGCAAATGCGCCAGGTTCGGGGACAGTCGGGCCAGCAGTGGAACCCGAGGGGAGCAGTAGAACCGCGTGGGTATCGCCGTTGGGCGCAGTCGCCGTGCCTACGATCTGCTTTTTATCGTTGATGGCCTGAGCGTAGTTTACCACCCAGCCAGCGGGCGCCGACAGCAGACTGTTCAGATTGTGCAGTGCGGTATCGTAGAGGAAGGCAGTGGTGTTGCCAAATCCGTCATCTAGATATCCGACGACGATTCCGGCAGTGTTGAGCCCCAGGGCAAAGCTTGATGTTCCGCCCAGTGTGCCCAGATCATCCGTTGCCGCGTTAATGGCGCCTGTGCCTATATGTCTGAATGCGTGGTAAGCTGCGTCGCCCGCTATTTGGGCATAACCTACGACTGTCTTGCTGTTATTCACTCCCACTGCAAAGCTGTTGGTGCCGCCGAATGACCCTAGATCATCTGTCGCGGCTGAGATCGTGCCTGCACCACTATGTCTGAAAGCACGTATACTTTGGTCGCCGGCCTGAGTCGAGTAGCCGACCGTTGTGTCTCCCGAAGGATTTATTCCTGTGCTGGAGGAAGTTGTTCCACCCAGTGTGCCAAGGTTGTCCGCAGCAGTGAGAGCGCCTGTGCCAAAGTGCCGAAACGCTCGCTGGGAAGTGTTCCCTGAGATATACGAGTATCCGACCACTATGTTGTTGTCGCTTATGCTGTACGCGACGCTAATCGAGCCGCCGAGCGTTCCCAAATCCTCGAAGATGCCTTGCGATGTATAGAGCCTGTACGCATGAGAGTCGCCTGCTTGCGTCTGAGCATAGCCTGTTATGTCGCCTAGCGCGTTTATTCCATACCCCGCACTGGCAGGGCCTTTGAATGTACCGATGGCATCGACGAACGGGCTGATCGCACTTGCGCCCGTGTGGTGAAAGCCGCGTGAAGTGACATTGCTCGTTGTGTCGGAATAACCGACAATCGTCGTGCTGTTATTGATGTTATAGCCATAGCTGGTCGTGCCGCCGAGTGTGCCGAGGTCCACCAACTGATAAGTGGCTGGCATTTGGGCTTGTGCCGCATACTGCGGGCCTGCCATAAAGAGTGAGCATATTGAAAGCATGCCCACTCGTGAGAGATATCCGCACCGCATGTCGCCTTCCTTCCATACTGCTGTGAATCATATGCGACTTTGATACGGGTCGCTGGATTCCCGATACAGAGTCTTTTGCTCTGTTTGTGTTGAGACGCACCATTTGTGCCCGCGAACTGCCTTCAGGTGAATGAGTCGACTCATACGTGTCCCTTGTGTTAGCAGTAGTCTACCTTAAATTGTCTGTTTGAAAGGGATTTATCTTCGCTGGCATCAAATGTGTTGGGCTGGCACACATATTCTATTACCGAAGTGCGGCTTAGCCATCGCAGCCTTATCTCTGTTGGCATGGTCTGTGCACATTATGAATGGAGGAAGTACAATTCTTCTTTTTTAAGCGTTCGCATGTTTGCCTCGGAAGGAACTAATGCATTATGAAAATATGTGTGATAGGAACAGGTTATGTAGGCCTGGTGACAGGCTGCATTTTCAGTGACCTTGGCAATGATGTCATCTGCGTCGACAAGAATCCCGAGAAGATAGCTATGCTCGAGCGCGGGGAGATGCCCATCTACGAGCCGGGGCTGGAAGAGATGGTGAAGCGCAATGTCGAGGACAAGAGACTGATCTTCACTCAGGACCTCCACGAGGCTGTCGAGCATTCGGATGTCATCTTCATCTGTGTTGGAACCCCGCCGCTCCCGTCAGGTGATCCGGACATGAGCTATGTGCAGGAGGCCGCGAAGGGCGTGGCTCGCGCCTTGAACCGCTACAAAGTGATCGTCAACAAGTCCACGGTTCCCGTCGGCACCGGGAATATGGTCCGCGAGGTCATAGAGACTAACCGCCGCCGTAACGTCGATTTCGACGTCGTGAGCAACCCCGAATTTCTGCGAGAAGGCAGCGCGATCAAGGATACTCTGGAGCCGGATCGCATTGTCATCGGCGCGCCGAATCAGGTCGTGGCGATGAAGATTATGGAGCTATACACCCCGCTCGAGCGTCCCATGATCATCACCGACGTGGCGAGCGCGGAGATGATCAAGTACGCCTCCAACGCTTTCCTCGCGACCAAAATCTCCTTTGCCAATAGCATAGCAAATATCTGCGATGCGGTGGGCGCCGACGTTGTGCAGGTGATCAAAGGCATGGGGCTGGATCATCGCATTGGATCCGCTTTCCTGAACGCTGGCCTCGGCTACGGCGGCTCATGCTTCCCCAAGGACAGCAGTGCGCTGGTGCGGACAGCCGAGAAGAACGGCTATGAGTTTAAGCTCCTGCAGGCCGTCATGGATGTCAATAAGGAGCAGGCTGTACGCTTCCTCGACCGGATGCGCGTGGAGATAGGCGGTTCGTTCGAGAAGAAAACGATCGGCATCCTCGGACTAGCGTTCAAGCCCAATACCGACGACATGCGTGACGCCAAGTCCGTGGAGATCATCGCCAAGCTCCTATCCGAAGGAGCCATAGTCAAAGCTTACGACCCCATCGCGATCGACAATACACGGGCCATCTTCCCCCAGATCTGCTACACCCGCAATTCGTATGAGGTCGCCGAGGATGCGGACGCGCTCATCATCGTGACTGAGTGGAATGAGTTCAAACAGCTGAATATGGAGCGCGTCAAAGCCTCCATGACGAACCCATTGCTTTTCGACGGCCGAAATATCTACGATCCGGTCAAAATGCGGCGACTTGGCTTCGACTATCACTGTGTCGGCAGGACTACGGCAGTATTGAAATGAGCTGTCTCCGCCACGATTTCGCAAAGGTGAAAATGAACTATTCTCATCGCATTTTTCGATTTTGGCTGATGCTGAGCCTCTGTGTTTACTGCTGCACTCTCCAAGCTCAACCGCCTTACGCAGATTGGGACACCTATAGCGACACCTGGGCGGCGACCGATGGCCTTGGACGAAGTGTGCCTCACGAGAGGTCAGGCCTATCCCTGCCGAGGGCAAACCGGACAGTCGGGATGTTCTACTTCCTGACTTTCGACCGTGGAGGCGAAGGGCCATTCGACAATACAAAAATACTGAAAGCTCATCCCGAGGCCATGACCGACATTCATAATCCTGCCTGGGGGCCGCTCAATGAGAGTCACTACTGGGGTGAGCCTCTGTTCGGCTACTATGCAAGCGACGATGAGTGGGTGCTTCGCAAACATGCCCAGATGCTCTCGAATGCAGGTGTGGACGTAGTCATCTTCGACAACTCGAACGCGGTGACGTACGATAAGGCTCGTCGGACTCTGTGCAGGGTCTGGGAGAAGGTGCGAAGCGAGGGCGGGAAGACGCCGCAGATTGCCTTCCTTTGCCCGTTCGGCAACCCCGGCGGAATCGGTTCCGCTACACTGTCAGAGCTGTATGATACACTCTATGAGCCAGGTCTCTATTCCGACTTGTGGTTTCGCTGGGAGGGAAAGCCGCTGATCATGGCAGATCCCGGCTTTGTGACACCGAAGGCGATAGATGACAAATCTGTGCGTCAGCCTGTAGCGTTAAATCACGGCGAGACACTGGGCCAAGTGTTCACAGCCGACAGGCCCTTTACGGCAGTCGGGGGACAGTTTCCAACATGGTCGGCAGTCGGCTCAGGCATGACGCTCTCGCTATTCGAGGGAGGGCCACAATGCAAGCTGGTGGCCCGTCGAAAGTTTGAAACAATTGGCGACAGTTCTGTTGTCCTCCTCGACAAGTTACCACTTCAGCCTCCTGGTATCTACTATCTGGAGATGTCGCAGCCAATCGGGCGCATCGGTTGGTGGGGCCTTGTGGGAAATGCTCGACTTGGTTCCTTTGAGTCAGGGGAACCAACTCAAGGTTTTCGATCTGTCTACTTGCACTCCTCCGGCGATGCGACCGCTCGTCAACTCCCTTCGCCCTACAAGCCAAGAACCAGCCTTGAGTCAGCCGAGCGGGCACGCAAGATTCGCAGCTTTTTCACATTTCGCACACCAATCGGCCGCTACGATTTGACTCATCCACCGTCAGGCAGTTGGGCCTGGCTGCAAAACTTTCCTCAGGCGGTTCAGCGAAGTCCGAGTGGAGCCCCGGAGCAGATCACGGTGGGGGTGGCGCAGAACTACAATGCAGTCACTCATTTAGCGCCCATGAGCTTTGCGGGAGCCTTCGGGCGGAGCTATCACCAGGGGAAAC
>JANXLO010000131.1 GCA_025355115.1 Chthonomonadaceae bacterium | reverse complement strand
TATGGTGATCGGCGACGAACATGGATGAGGCCTCCGTGCTAAAAAGCGGATCGCCTCATCTTGCCTCATCGAGAGAGTCAGCGGAAGATCGGGCAGAAATTTTTCGGGGTCCGTATAAGACGGTATCTTTGAAGTTGTGCTGAAGTGCTTCAATGCCGTTGATCGTGGCATCCCACGAACCGAACTGCTTCCTAGAAACTCCCGGCCCGAAGTGCCTCATGAAGCACTCTGTTGCCGTAGTTTTTCCCGCTGCCGTAGTGCCAGTCAATGCGACTGTAAAGCTGCACTCCTCGATAACGGATCTGTAGACCAGCCCTAGGAGTGCAGACGCGATTGCCCCGTTCTCCGTCGAGTGTTTCCCGATATCGAGACAGGTTAAACTTTCACGAATAGCCGCCTGGATTGTGGTGATATCATTGCTTGGGATTGGGAGCTCATAAGCGACAAGATCTCTGCAAACGTCCACTTGGATCGTGGGCCCCTGATCACCCCCGCCAATGGTTCCACCTGCGTGTACATAAAAGTCTTTCTCTTTATATTCGACCCAGCCCGTGGAGGTGTAGACGGTAAGCGTTGGAATATCTTCAGCTAGGCTCAACGTCCGGATAGCAGCCCTGGCGTGATCCCTCTTTCCTGCCCCCGCTTCAATGGTGAAATCGACCGGGAGATGAGATGTTACCCATTCCATTTTATCATATTCTTTGACGCTGACATCGCACTGCCTAGTCAATAATCCGTGCTCATCTGTTGCTTCGATCCGCAAGAACCTCTGGATATCTCCGCTCTCGTGTCGCTCGATCTCTGCCGTGATTTTTGCATTAAAGTTGGTGACCGGTAGGAACTGGTACATGTAGCGTTCCCCCATTTGAATCAGTTTTTTGATCCCGATACAGCCGTTCTGAACAAGATACTCTTTAGAAGAGTCTCCAACAGGGAGATCTCCAGTCTGTTTGAAGTGAAAAGCTTCTTTTTCATGAATAGCCTTGATGACTCTGTTGAATGGCCTTGCCTTGAAGCCTGGAGTTGCCTTAAGAAGAATTGCCTTGAGAGATTCAAATTCAATTTCGTCTCGAAGCTGTAGCCTAGCTAGCTCAGTAAGAAACTCTCGATCTTGAAGCAGGATCTCGAAAGGTCGCTTCCCATCTTCCGTCATCGTCGCTTCGACTTTGGCGCGAATTGCAGGGATATCCAAAGGGCTTGGATCAGCACATTCTTCGCTGGTCTCCTGTTGATTGGCCGCCGCCAGCCCTTTGGCTGATCGCTTTGCCGCCTTTTTTGAGGGGCCTGGCCATCCGGCTTGTTTTGCCTCATAGAACAGGCTTCCGAGCCCTCGTCCACCATTCGGCGTGATTCTGGGCCACTTCGCCTCGCACGATCCAGAAACATATTTGCTGCTTGTCTCTGACCATTCACGCCAGAGGGAAAGTCCGGAGCTTTCCAGACCTCGTAGGCTCATCGCGACTTTCAACCAATCGTCGTAATGGAGATCGTTGTTGCGATAGTAACTCAGCGCATCGCGAGCGTTCTGCAAGTCTCCAACTGCGTCTCGGCCGGCACTGGTCGCAGTCATGACCCAAGAGCTGTTTCCGCTGGTTGGTTCAGCGGTTGCCTTGTTTGTCTCGGAATTCACCAGGGTGCACGAAGGAAAAGGGGTCTCCGATCCCTTTTGTTTAAGGATAGCCTGAATCGCCTCGGTTCCTTCCAGCCATCGCTCGGATGTAATGTCGTAGATGCGTGACCAGTGATCACGCGTATGGTGGCGACCCGGCACCCGAAGCCAGTTGCCATACGGTTGTTTCGCTGTGGTGACGGCTTGCTTTGGGAACGTCTCTGGCTTTCCAGAGATCCTGTGCTCTTTCCAGTCGCGAATAAGCCATTTGGCGAAAGCAAAGACTTCAACAGTGGGTCTCGGTTCAGCGAACAAGATCCAGATATGAAAACCGCCAGACCCATTGGAGTCTTCGACAATCGCCTCAAAGCCCAGCTCGCTCGCTCGCTTGGCGATATCTAAGACGAAGGTCTCATTCGCTTCGGCGTCGCTTTCGTCGCAATGTCGATCGATATCGATTGCAGCCCATCGGCTCGTGTTGGCCTTGCTCGTCGTGTACATGCCCCCAAGGTTGCCGTGGTTTTGCCCTTCGAAGTGGAGTTTAAGCTTGGACCAATGGAAACCGGACTTGGCAGCGTAGGCGCTATTCTTCTCCCGTTTATTGAGAGGAAGATAGTGACCGTGCGCGTCCGGCTGATTCGTAAGAGAGTCGTATGCCCACTTGGCAAGGATCGGGGCAAGTGCTCGCCACTGCTCAGGAATAGAAATCGACTTGCCGTTGCTGCTCGTCGCTTGGCCGTTGACGTAAGTGGCTGTGGTTTCACTCATGCGCGTCTCCCGCTCTCAGAGCGTGGGCGTGCATTTGCCGACATCCGGGATGGACGTGGCTTGATACGGGTGTTAAAATTCACTTCGTCACTACTCCGAATTTGCCTTGGGGATTGACCAGTCGCGGACAGTGGTCTAACACTTGTCCCGACAACATGTGTTTGCAACGTGGAAGCCATCCGATTGACCCCGGATGGCTTCTGCCATTTCCGTTCGTCAATGTAACGCGGTTGCGAATCGTCTGTAATCTGACAACACGTATGTGTCAGAACAGCGTCGTCGCCCTCGACGATTGACCAGGCCTGAAGACCTTGCCCGCCAGGGCCACTAACTCCCCGTTGTCGCCCGCGCTGACTGTCATGGGCTTCCCATCGACTTCGGCTACTGAAGACCATGGCGCCGTAACAACGCATGGAGCCGAGCTTGGACCCGCAGATCGCCTTAGGCCGAACTTAATTCGCTTTCGACAGGTTCGGTGCGTTCCTGATCATCGACGATACTTGGGACAGGCCCTTCGACGTGTTTGGCAAGGAACGCGTCCAAGTCCGCCTTTGAGTAGAGCGGGCGGGTTCGCGGAATAGCGCGTCGTCGGAAGAGGCCATCCTTCACCAGCTTGGCAAAGGCTCCAGACGATACTCCGAGGTATTCGGCGGCCTTGACGGCGTTCAACGAGAATTCCCGACCGATCGTAGGACGTTCAAGAGTTGCAGTCGCAGACATGGTTGTAGGTCTCATAGGTGAAAAATCAGCTTTTAAGCTTGTGCTATCTCTTTGTCGCCTTCACTCTTCACTATGGGCGTAAAAAACGGCAAAGGGACAGTAAAACTCGAAACAACTCGGAAAAGGTTAGTCAGGTTGAGCGTTAGCGTGAGAGCAGTTAAGTTCTCTCACTGATATTCTTAACATACATCTAAACGGTTGTTCACAAAGAACAGTTGGCAACCTCCTATTTCACAAGGCGATCAAACCTCGGTTCATGGTTGGATATGCCCAATCGGACAATCTCACGGGGCATGATTGGCATCTGGACCATGAATGTCTAGAGGTCAGTTTATCCGCAGAGCAAGGTACTGATAGATGCGTGTGTGAAAGAATTGAGAATAGTGAAATTAGACTTACCTATAGCGTGAAGCTATGGAGTATGGGGGATGGACTATCCGAGGCGCGTACAAGGACGCGTCGCGTTACCGCGATGTAGATGGGGTGTTAAGGAGCGAACTTCCTGAAAGGTCAGGAGAGGGTAAGGGACGGCATCCCGTGCTTGGCCAACCAAGGCGAGTGCGTTGGTTGTTGATCCATCTTTGCGGTAAGGGCAGGTTAATGTAGCTAACCTTTCAAAACTATACCGTTCCATAGCCGCGACGTCCACAATGATGGCGAACAGTAGCAATCGCGCCTGGGCGATCACTTCGAGGCGGTTCGCTATCAATAGACTTTTGTCCCCTAAGTTCAGAGTCTGAATATACACATTTCCGCAACCTGCCCCTCGTTGCTCAGTCGTCTGCGAGCATGCTTGCAATGTCGCCGGCGACGTCCTTACGGTTGTCGTCGTAGATCAGGATCGTGTTAAGGTCCGCATGGCGCGAGAACTTCCTCACTTCTCTAATGTCCCGTCCTGAGTCGAGTGCATGCGTGATCGCTTGATGCCTTAGCCCGTGCGGACGGGGGACCCGGGCCAATCCAGCTTTCTGGCCAATTGAGGCGACGATCCGTCGAACCGAGTCCCCGGTCAGTCGAGCATCCAGAGTTGATCCAGGGTCGAGCGGAACGAAGATAGGCCCACTGGTGGATGATCCGGGTCTGACCGCCAGCCATTCGAGTAAGAGGGCCAGCGTAGACTTGGGAACCGTCATGGGCGTGGCGGAC
>JANXLO010000110.1 GCA_025355115.1 Chthonomonadaceae bacterium | reverse complement strand
AACGCCGAGTATCCGAGCCGCATCAAGCGTGATAGCTCGCAGCGCCTGCGTAGGCGTCAGCCCATACCCTACGGCGAGGGCGGCGTTCTCGAGCAGAAACCGCGACGCGAGCCCCGAGCGACTGCCGGGCGTGAGCGCGAGGACCACACCGGCCCTGGCGAGCAGCGCGACCGTCTCCGGGGAAAAGCGGGCTGTTTCGAGGCGGGGGACGCCGTCGGGAAGCATCGGTCCCCATACGACGGCGGCGCTATGCCGGGCTATCTCCGCGCCAAGCCCCGCGCTCTCGAATGCCGATTCCAGGACAAGGCGGAGCTTGAACTCGTCTGCTAGTCGCAGCGCGTTGAGAATGTCGTCGGGCCGAGCGGCTTCGATCCGCACTGGAATCTCCCGCTTGAGCGCCGCGACGAGCGCCTCCTGCGCCGGAACGATGCGCGGCTTGATGGGCTTGGGCAGCAGCGGGGCAGATGGCACAGGGGGAGGCGCTGGAGGGGCAGTGGAGGGGGCGGGAGCCTTCGCGGCCGGCGTTGGAGGAAGCGACTTCTGCTGCTTCTCGTAGGCGAGAAGATCGGTATCGTACCGAGCGAAGGATTTCTGATACTGCTCTGCACCTCTGAAAAGCCCGCGCAGGCTCTCGTAGCTGTTGAGCCGCTCCAGAGAGGTGGATCGTCCGTTCGCGGAGAGGCCAAGGGTGAGATTCAGCGCCGCTTTCGGTATGAGCGTCTCTGCCCAGACTGCGCTCTCTCCAGTCGAAGGGCTGCGCAGCTTGACCACCGCGCCGAGGCCCCCAACGCTGCCGCGATTGCCGGGCGAGAGGTAGAGGGTGGTCACGCCCCGCGCAAGCACTTTCAAGGCCGCCCTGTCGAACAGATCGGCGGCATCAAGCACATCCTGTTCGGGAGAGCCTGCGCCCGCCATGTTCGCATCGGAGAGAAAGAGTGCGGAGCGGGCCTCCACAAGCCCCGGAATCACGACGAGGCCACGCAGATCAATGCGGCGAGCGCCGGACGGAATCACAAGATTTGCGCCGACAGCCGAAATCCTGCCGCCAACGATGAGCACAGTGGCATGCTCGATTGGCGGCCCGGAGACTGTGTAGACTTTGGCTCCCGTCATAGCGATGGGCGTCTGCTGTGCATGGGCGAGCGAGCCGATGAGCAGTGAGAGCACGGGGATGAGGGCGGAGATTCGCATCATAATATAGGAGCTGTAGCCAGCCGCGTCAGACCTTTCAGGCAGTGTATTCTCCTATTCGTCATCGAACGGCTTATTCCTCCGTTAGACGAAGCTCTGCCGCCATGATTTCACCGATTTGTCTCACTTCGACTGATCGACTTATACAAAATTAAAAGTGCCACCGGGAAGCAAATTCCAACGGCCTTTCTTAACTCAGCTCATCGAGCGAACGCCAGCACGGCATCGTAGAGGAAGAGATGAGTGCAGCCATGCTTCCACTCCGGGGCCTTACGCTCACGCTGCCTCGAAGGCTCACTGTCGAAGGTGGGCGCGTTTCAGGCATGATAGCAGGCGCTCCGCAAGATGACCGCATCCTGCATCGCCAGCCAGACTCGCAAGAGGCGGGGAGGGCAAATTAGCCTTCACAGAGCAGCGAATGCCAACAGTCTCTATAGCAGCGGCTATTCGGTGCGATGCGGAGACACTACAACTCTTTAGCGGTGATTGTTCTCTGCAAGTGCGCGTTCTCTTTCAGTGCAAAATTTTGCCCAGAATGTCGCTGGGGTTTGGAAGGCCCAGACCGCCGGGCAGGGAGGGAATTTTGTTGTACAGTTCGCGCAGAGGGCGATCGAGAAAGTCGGTAAGGTTGTTGCCGAGGCCGACCATCTTCAGAGTTCTCAGGGCAGTCGTCAGATTGGGTGCGAACTCTCTTGCATCTCCCAGGTAGCCTTCCGCTGCCGAGACGAGCGCGGGATTGCCGCCCGATTCGGTGGCAGCCCGCTGGAGCAAGCTGGAGAGAGCGACGTTCAGTCCGGCCACTTCGTCCCTGTTTTCCGCGCCGCCGCGATTGGCGTTGGCCGTATCGTACTCGCGGCGTGCCTGCCTTGTATCGTCGAGCAGATGGTAGCAGTAGGCGAGTTCCCGGTGCGCCTCATAGTAGTTCGGGCGGATGGCAATCGCATCTTTCAAGGTTCCGACGGCTCGTTTCAGGTCTTCGTCTCGCGCCTCTTTCTCCTTTTGGAGCGACCCGAATATGCGAAGCGCATAGCCGAGGCCGTAGCTGCTTGTCGCATCGTGCGGGTTGAGGAAAAGCGCCTTTCCGAACGCCTCAAGGGCTACCTTGCGATTGCTGCCCTTCTGATCGGCAGCTACGAGCGCAAAGCCGAGCGCCTGCAGCGCTTCGGGCGCAGTCGCGTCCAGCTTCACCGCCTCGTCTGCAGACTTTCGCGCCCATCCCACGGCCTCGCGCACGTTGGAGGGAACCCGGAACTCCCCAGAGTCCGCCCCGCCGCTTTTGTCCTCTTCCGGATCTTTCTTCTTTTTGCCGAAAAGACCGCCGATAATGCCGCCCGGACTTTTCTTTTTGTTGCCGCCGCTGCTCTCTTCCTTCGCGTTGGGAGCCTCCTGCATGGCGTATGCAACATAAGCGGAAGTCAGCAGGCAGTAGGTATGGACGTTCGGGGTCGTCTGTTCGCGCAGTTTGAGCAGGGTGGTGATGGCCTCTTTAGGTTGCCCCTGCCGTACTTGGAGGGCCGCCAGACGTTCGTAGGCGGGCGCAAACTTCGAATCGGTTTGAAGGACGAACTGATAGCCCGCCGTCGCCGCCTCCCACTGCTCGCGGGCCTCGGCGTCCTGAGCGCGGGCATAGAGTTCCGCCGCTTTGCTGTTTGGGGCCGCGCCGGAACTCTCTTCGTGCTGAAGCTGAAGCGTGATTTGCGGCTGATACCCGGCAAGCGCCCGCACGGAACGCTCGCTGGGAGCGTAGCCGGCTGCCTCGACGCGCACGGTGTTGTCGCCGGAACGCAGCGGAGCCTGCACGACCGGCCCCGCGCTAATCTTCGCGCCGTTCACCGTCAACTGCGCGTTTCCGGGCGAGGTCAGGAACAGACCACGCGGCGCAGAGGCTGTCAGCGGCATTGCGGGGAGGTTGCCGTTGCGCTTCACCTGCACCAGCACGACCGGGCCATTCAGTTCGCTATTGACCATTTCCGGCGTCTGCTCTACCTCGAAGCCCCCGGCCTCTGAGGTCTTTTTCGCCCACTCCTTCACCTTCTCACCGACGTAGCTGGATAGACGGCCCATATCTACCGAGCCTTCGGGGCGCGTGGGAATGGCGGCTTGCCGGATGCCGTCCAGAATCCAGTAGGTGAAGACGCCATGTTTGAACTCCGGGTCTTCGTACGCGCGCTGTCCGATGCTGCACGCGAAGAAGGTCACGGCGACTGCAGGCTGCCCTTTGACCTGTGGCGTTACCTGGAGATTGCGGCTGAGAACGTCGCTGAGCAGATTGCCCTTGACGCCGCGTCCGGGGGTCGGATCCTCCCGGCAGGCATCCACGAAAAGCACAAACTGCGAAGCGGGCAGTTTGCCCAAATCGTTTGCGAACACCCGCAGATCAATCGCAGAGGCTTCCAGCGCGGTGATGCTGACGCCTTTGACATCGGTCGGAAGCAGGTAACTCTTCGCCTCCAAACCAACGCCCTTCGTGACGCCGTGACCTGCCAGTGAGACGATGACGTGATCGCCTGGCTGAACCTTTGTTGCCAGAAAATCAGAGACTGCCGCCCGGATGTTGGCCGCCGTCGCCTGTTCATCGGTCAGCAGTTTCACATGGTCGGCGGACAGATTGCCGTACTGTGGGTCTGTCAGCGTCTCCCGAATGGCGGTCGCATCGGTCGCAGGATATTTGAGGGCAGCAATCTGCGGACTGTCGTATTTGTTGATCCCCACGATCACCACCCACGTCTCGAAGGCGGACGCAGAGCGAGTCAGGCACAGGCTCCCTGCCAGCAATAGAACGATATTCCAGCGTGATTTCATGGTCATCTTTCTCTCCTTGACTTCTCGGCCCGTCGTTTAGAGTGCGGAGGTTTCGCCTCCGGCAAGCGCATTACGCGGAATGGGCAGTCCCGCCAACAGCCGCGCATACCATCCTGCCTGCCCGACGGTCTCTTCCCATGCCTCCTGTGCGCCCTCCTGTCCAGCTGTCCGCATATCCTCCAGTGTTTCCAGGGTTCGCATCAGAACGCCATAGTCGCGATACTTCTCGGCGAGCAAGGCACGAAGCGTGTCGTCGTTCGGGCTTTTCTTGATGAGAGCCGTGAGTTTAACGGCTTCGACCTGGAGTTTTTCGCCGTCCACTCGAGTGAGGGTCGTCACGACTCCCCAGCGAATATCCTTGTCCCTCGCCAGCCCACTTTTGCCATAGGGAACCAGCCGCCAGAGATAGGCGCGGCGCGGCGCGAGGGCCGGACTGTCCGAAGGGTAGTCGGCATGGGCCTCCGCCGTGCGCGTGTTCCAGAGAACATAGCCGTTGGCATCGATGAGGGTAAACGAGTAGTCGGCGGCTTCAGGAACGCTGTCCCAGGCGAAGGTGCGGTCTCCCTCAGCGATCCAGCCCGTAAAATTGCGCGTCAGGCGGGAAGGAGCCAGCGGCGCACGGGAGAGACGGGAGACAAAGGCTCCGGTTCGCGCTCCGACCAGCGTCTTCGCGGCCTCCGCAGACGGTCCATTCAAGCCTCCGAGCGATTTTGCACCCTCCACCTTGCCCGTCTTAACGCTGCCCTCTGCACCAGCAACGACCTGAAAGCGTTCGCCGCTGCCGAACAGCACCAGGATCGCCTCCGCTCCGGCTCCGCACCGGACATGATCGCCCGTCTCCAGCTTTTGCAGCAGGCGCAGCGGCATCCAGGTTCCGGCATTTGCGGCCCGCAGTTCCGGCTTGCCCGTCAGCCGACAGGCCATTCCCACCGGCGCGGCCTGCGCTGGCACACATCCGAACAGCAGCCATGCAATAATCCAGTGTTTCACCGTGTCTTGCACCCCATCTCTCCTTAATCGAGAACTTCATAGACCCGAAGCGGCTGTTTGCGGCCCCGTATCTCAACTTCTGCCACTTTGCCTGTTCGCACACTCCCCTGGACGCCTGCATAGGTAGTATCGCTAATCAGGAACTCGCACTCCAACTGTTTCGCCGTCTCCTGCAAGCGCGAGGTCACATTCACAGTATCCCCAATGATGGTGAACTCCAGCCGCCCCGCCCCCACCCAGCCTAGCACGACCGGCCCCGTATGCAGGGTGAGGCGCAGACCGAACGTGACTTCGGCGCTG
Organism: Chthonomonadaceae bacterium; assembly: GCA_025355115.1. Lineage (GTDB taxonomy): Bacteria > Armatimonadota > Chthonomonadetes > Chthonomonadales > Chthonomonadaceae > JANXLO01. The sequence goes on along the minus strand of JANXLO010000110.1, from coordinate 4,058 downwards.
CCCGGCAGGGCAAGCGATGTGGTCATGGTCTCGGCCCGCTGCAGGATCTTGCGACAGGCACGGACGGCGGCGGCGGCATGATCGAATGGCACGGCCTCGCCAGGCATTGCAGGCGCACCCCACTGCGCCATCAGGCCGTCGCCCAGGTACTTGTCCACAACGCCATTCTCCTCCAGAATCGCTTCGGCGAGCAGGGCCAGATAACGGTTTAGAACGTGCAGAGCGTCGGTCGGTGAGAGCGATTCGACGGTTTTGGTGAAGTTCTTCAGGTCTGCGAACAGCACCGTAACCGTGACTTCGCGGCCCTCTCCGCCTCGCGCCTCCGGGTTGCAGAGCAGATAATCCACGATGCGCGGCTGCTGATAGCGTCCCCACAGGTTCAGCACCCGCCTTCGCTCCCGTCCCTCGGCAAGCGCCAGATAGCCTCCCATCCCACCACCTGCGAGCAGCAGACCCGACAGGGCCAAATTGATCGGCAAGACCATATCCCGCCACACGAATAGCCCGAACGCCACGGCAATCCAGACCAGTCCGATTGTCGCCGTCGCCAATGCCGCCATCAGCCAGGGAAGCCGTAGAAAGGCCGCAATCCCCGCAGCCCCTAACAGCACGGCGTAGAGCCATAGGGCATTGATCCCTGGCTCACGCAATGGTCCGCCATCCAGCAGGGTGCGAATGAAACTGGCTTGTATCTCTGTGCCGGGCACGAGCCGCGTTCCGGTCAGGGACGAAGGCAGCGGCACATAGTGCTGGTCATTATCGCCAGTGAACCCGCCGCCGATCACGACGATCTTATCTTGAAAACGTGGGTCGGGGCGCAGGGGCAGCGCGGCAACCTCCGACAGAGAGTACGCGGCGAATGCCCGTCCCGTTCCCGTCCCGACCGGGTAGTTCACCAGCACCGAGCCGTCCCGGCGCACAGGGACACGCAGTCGGCCTGCTACACTCCATTCCGACGACGTTAATCGTCCGGGCGTTCCCAGCCGCCGCTCTGCCACCCGCGCCGCGAAACTGACCGCCGAGGGATCGGTAGGCAGGGCAGGAAGAAAGGCGGCGACTACGCTGTCGTCTTTGGTCAATTCGGCGAACCCTGTGACGGCGTCCGGCCCGCCGGGGCCGTTCGCCGAGGGCTGGGAATAGAGCAGGACAGGAGCGGGATATATCCAGGAATTTCCGGCGGCGCTGCCACGCGCCAGTTTCACCCACACGATTCTATCAGCATTGGCGAGTGCTTTGGCCAGCCGCTCGTCGTTGTGCGGGAACCAGATGTCTGTCGGAGCGGGCTGTGTCCAGTCGAGGGCGATCACCTTCGCGCCGCTGAGGGCCAGGCGGTCTATGGCATCTGCCAAATGTGGCCCCCAGGCGATAGTCGGCTCCGGCCAGGTGTCGAAACAGCGGTCGTCCAGGCGGACGAGAACGATCTCCGGGTCTTTGTGCGCGGGCAGCAGACGCTCGCGCAGGCCGAACCGCATCCGCAGCCACCACGAATCCCCCTGGTCGGCATGTCCGAAATCCCGCAGCGCGAACGTCACGACAACGATGACGCACAGCGTCGCCACGACAGCCCATCGCCGTCCACGCTGCCAGTGCGCGGGCAGACTTTCGCTCTCTCCCGCCCTGAATAATCGCATCGCTTGATCTCCTGTCTATCTGTACGCCGAATGCTGAGAAAAGGATGAGGCGATAGACGGCAGGCGTTCTCGGAGTCGGCAGGCTGAACCCGGCCGCTCGGAGGCCCTGGGCGAGGTACCCGCCTGCGCGGGCACAGATTGTTCGTTCCCAGGGTTATGGTATACCTTCGATATTGCCTTTCGGAATGCATTGCATGCAGTTTCGCGTCATCAGCATTCTGGCGTCAGCGACTGTAGCTGGGTTCGGGAACGCTCTGGACGAACTGCTGCACAAGTTGTTCGGAGGAGACGCTGTCGGCGACGGCGGCGTAGTTGCGGATGATACGGTGGCTGGGGATGAGGGCGGAGAATCGAATCCTAATAAAGGAACTGCAGCCAGCCGCGTCGGCCCCTTCAGGTAGTGTATTCCCCTATTCGTCATCGAACGGCTTATTCCTCTAATAGATGTAGCCGCTACTCCATGATTTCTTCGATTTGATGCTATTTCAAACAGTTCAGTCAAGTGACGAAAAAGACCGCCGAGATACGGGTCTCGGCGGTCGTTTGGACAGGCTGTTCATCAGGCGAAGGCCAGCACGGCGTCGTAGAGGGAGAGCTGAGTGTAGTCGTTCTCCTTCTCAGTCGCCTCGTACTCGCTCTGCCGGGGCGGCTCTCTGTCGCAGGCGTGAGCATTGGCCGTATCGAGATGCGAGACGAGCCAGTCGGCGAATACCCTGGCCTCCGCCGTTTTCCCGATGCCCTCGGCACGGTTTTTGCCGATCAGAGCCATCAGCTGCGCCTGATGCTGCCCTCGTCGATCCCGCTCCTCCTCAAACTGATGAAACAGAGAGTCGATGCGAGCGATGGATGCCTGTGCGGCCTGGACATCCTTGAACCGCAGCACTCCGCTGAACATTCGTGCATAGGCGTTTTGGGCTATGCTGCTGGTATAGAGATCGCTGTAGTCACTGGGTTTGCCGGAGGCGATCAGGACATTGGCGACGTAGCTTGGCGTGCATTTCAGCGTCTGGGCGATCTCCTCGACCGTGCGTCCCGACGACTGCATGGAGAGAGCTAAATCTTTCTTTGTAAGGCGTTTCATAACGGTTCAAAACCCCTTTCGTGCCTCCCGTTATCGTTCTCTAGACACATCTATATTTTACCATGTATCAGGGCCTATGTCAAATACTTTTGTCTACGTATTCTACTATTTTGTCTACTTGTTTTTGCCTGTTCGGGACTCCTAAAGCAGCCCGTTGCAAAGCTCGTTCCAAGGGGTAAAATCGAGCATCAGCAGGTTCTGGGGTATAGTGGAATATCTTGTTTTTTGGGGAGACCTCATGAGTGAAAGTTTGATGCAGTTCAAGGCCAAAACTGCGATGATAGCGCGCCTGGGTCAGGCGGCAGGACTGCTTGGCTGGGATCAGCAGACCTACATGCCTTCCGGAGCCGCGACGGCGCGTTCCGAGCAGATGGCGGCGCTTGGTCAGTTTCTGCACGAGCTCTCCACCTCCGACGAAATCGGGAATCTGCTGGCGAAGGCGGAGGCCGAAACGGCGGGGATGCCGGACGACAGCGACGAGACGAGAATGCTGCGAGTGGCGCGAAGAGAGTACGACAAGGCGACCAAGCTGCCGACCGAGCTGGTCGCGGAGATAGCCAGGCATACGAGCATCGGCCAGGACATCTGGGCGCGGGCGCGCCATGCCGACGACTACGCTGCCTTCGCGCCTGCCCTGGAAAAAATGCTCGACCTCACGAGGCAGGCCGCGGAGTGCCTGGGCTACAAAGAGCATATCTACGATGCTCTGATCGACAACTATGAGCCCGGCACGACGACCGCGGACGTAGCCGCCATGTTCGCCGAGCTCAAGCCCGATCTTGTCGCGCTCACCAAGGCGATCGCCGAAAGCGCTAATCCGGTGGACGACAGCCCGGTGAAGGGCAATTTTCCGACGGAGCAGCAGAAGGCCCTCACGCTGGAGGTGATCGCCGCGATCGGCTATGATCTCACTCGCGGGCGGCAGGACATCGCCGAGCACCCGTTCTGCTCTAATTTCTCACGAGACGATGTCCGAATCACCACGCGCTTCGACACGAAGTTTCTCAATCAGGCCCTCTACGCCTCCATGCACGAAGCTGGCCATGCGATGTACGAGCAGGGCTCGCCTCCGGCATACGAGGCCACTACACTGGCTGGCGGAGCGTCGCTGGGCGTCCACGAGAGCCAGTCGCGGATGTGGGAGAATCAGGTAGGCCGCAGTCGTGGCTTTTGCCGCTGGGTTGCCCCAATGCTCAAAAAGCATTTCCCCGATTCCGCCGCACACTCCAATCCGGAAGCCTTCTACCGCGCCGTGAACAAGGTGACGCCCTCTCTTATTCGCGTAGAGGCCGATGAAGTGACCTACAACCTTCACACCATGCTCCGTTTCGAGCTCGAGTGCGATC
>JANXLO010000102.1 GCA_025355115.1 Chthonomonadaceae bacterium | reverse complement strand
CAGCAGAGCTGCTGGCAGAAGGAGGCACCTGAGCCTGCCTTGTAGGCGATTGGCATCCACAGCATTGCGCGGAAAGAACGATTCGAAGTAGCATCGCACGTGAGCACATCCTATGACAGCGACCGAGTATGAATCCTTACAAGGAGACTATACATCTCTTTTCGCATAATGTCAATGTGCGCAAAAAAAATGGCCTTAAGCGAGCAACATTTCGTTCCATATACGCTTGAAAGTCTAGAATATTTTCAGTGCTGATCTTCCCGATTGGAGGCGGTGCGGCCCATCTACGGAGCAGGGAGGCAACGCCGAGCATGCGTTGAAGCGCCGAATGGCAGCCGAGATAATTGATGTCGGATGCCCGTGCGTTCGAGGGAGGAGTTAATCCTCTGATGTGAATTGTCCGGACGAAACCTTGTTATTGACGGGGCGAGGGCTGTTCGCCACAATGGCGCATTTCGTGAAGCGAATTGCGCCTGAGCTTCGCCCGCCGTGATGCCCATGCATCGAACGCATCGTGGCCGAAGGTCACACCGAGCGAAGTGCGCTGAAGCGAAGCGTTTGCCCATCGCGACATGCTGAGGGTTCACCTGTCGCTACGGCGCAGGGAATTCCCATCGCATCTCTTTGCGTCTCTGCGCCTCTGCGCGAGTCCTCCGGTCTCTTCCCCGCATCTCTTCGCGTCTTTGCGCCTTTGCGTGAGTCATCCGGGCTGTCCTGAAATGCCAGCGGGATGAGCAGTAGTTCATGACGCATGATTTTTTTCGCGGCGCTTGACATACATGCAGAAGCATGATACACTACTGTGAGCATTCCCTAACTGGGGATGCGTACACTGTAAATATCGGGTTGACGGCGGCAAGGGATCGTTTCTGACGATCAAGTGCTGCTGTAGGCCAGCCTCATCGCGAATGCCGTGCAGTACGGAAATGTCGCCTGAGTGCTGGCACTTTTGGTTTTTAGGGCAGGCGGAAACGTGAACCGACCGACCAAAGGCACAATGGAGGCCGAAGTCGCCAACGCTGTCGTGCGCTTTCAGCGCGAGCAGCAGGGGCGCGGCCCAAGCGAAGTTCGAGCGCATCTGCTCGGTGACCTGATGCTGGTGCGCTGCGCCGGAATCTTCACTCCGACGGAGACGCGCCTTGCGGTCAGCGAGGAGGGCCGCCGGCTCATCCGCAGCGCGCGGCAGGAGCTTCGGGCGATCAATCACGAGGAGATCGAGGAGATCATCGCCGGGATTGTCGGGAGCGTCATCGTCCGCAGCTACTTCGATGTAAACGTGGAGTTCGGAGAGCAGGTCGAGGTGTTTGTCCTCGCCGCCGACATCGAGAGGCGTCTGCTCAGATCCGACTAAAGCGGGTTCAGCGACGGTCATCAGCGACCGGAGCAGCATTTTTACTTATCGCATTCGCCGGTTGCCGGAGCGAAAGGCAGGGAGTTCTCTTCCTGCTGGTCGCGAGGGAGGCCGGAAGTTCGCAAGCGTGCAGACAGTGGCAGAGATGCCCCGGCTGCACCGCGCGGACTTCCGGCCTTTTTGCATTTTCAGGGGCTTCAATACATGGCCCCCGCTCGAAGGGAGAGAGACCGATGCTGCCATTCGCCGCGACTTGCGCGATTCTGATCGCGCTGATCGCACTCTATGTCTGCCCGGCAAGGGAGACTGAAGCCCGCCGTCTGCCCGCCGACGGCGCGAAGGAGAAAACCACATGCTAGATGCCGCACTCATCAGCATCGCTGTGCTGTTTTTCGTCGGGGCAGCGGTCTACACCCGCGCCTGCGACAGACTTTAAGAGGAGACATCCCATGAACGACTACATCTGGACTGGTCTGGTCGCCGCTCTCCTCCTCGGCTATCTGCTGTTCGCGCTCCTCAAACCGGAGCGGTTTTAACTCCCGGAGGAATCCATGACACCGAACGGAATCTTTCAACTTCTGCTGTTTCTGGTCGCCCTGCTGCTGGTGACGAAGCCGATGGGCGCGTATATGGCGCGCGTCTTCGAGGGCGAGCGCACCCTCCTGAGTCCTGTCCTGGGGCCAATCGAACGGCTGTGCTACCGGCTTTTCGGGGTGGACGCGAAGCAGGACATGAAGTGGACCACCTACACTCTCGCCATGCTGATGTTCAGCGTCGTCGGGCTGGTCTTCACCTACGCGCTGCTGCGTCTTCAGGGACATCTGCCCTTCAACCCGCAGCATTTCGGC